>JAJRCY010000024.1 GCA_028678715.1 Methanomicrobiales archaeon
CCCGGATCCTTCCTTACCGACCGGCGGGCTCCCGGATGGTCCTCGACAGCCACGGGAACCGCGCTCATCCAGGCGATCTGGAACGGCGTTCCCCATACCATCACCATGACCTGGAAGAACTACCCCTATCTCTCTGTGGAAACGGCGGTACCTCCCAAGGTATACCGGGACGGCATCGCCGAGATCATGGTGAGGGTCAGGGGTGACGGGTGGGCCCTCCTCCCCGATCCCATCGACGTGGTCCTGGTCACTGACCGGTCCGGGTCCATGCTCTATGACAACCCGGACCGGATGTACTCCGTGCGGGAGGCGGCTAAGCTCTTCGTGGACCAGATGGTGGGCCAGGACGCGGTGGGCCTGGTCTCCTTCGGGAGAAACGGGTACATCCAGCGGCCGGGATACAACTCCGGTATCCGCACGTCGGAGATCAACAACGTGTACCAGTACCCGACGACATACCCGGACTATGCCACCCTGGACCGGCCCCTGGGAACCGACCTCGCAGGGGTGAAGCAGGACCTGGATCGCATGGTCCCGGACCATGGCACACCCATGCGGAGGGCGCTGAAGGTGGCCATCGAGGAACTGATCGCCAATGCCCGTCCCGAGACCGTGGCTGCCGTCGTTCTCCTCACTGACGGGGACTATAACTGGTATGGCGACCCGCTCGCCCGCGGTGCAGGGAGCTGGACAACCCCAACCCTGTACAGTACACCCCAGCTCAGTTACTACCCCTTTACTGGCCTGGGATCCGGACCGTTCAGCAACCAGAACATGTCCCAGTACGCAAAATCGAATGGAATCCATATCTACACCATTGCCTATGGTTCTTCAGTAACCTCAACCGGACAGGAAGCCCTCCGTCTTCTCGCAGAGACGAGCGGCGGGAAGTTCTTCACCGCGTCAGCGAGTGATATCGGCGAGATCTACACCACCATCGCCGGCGAGCTCCACAACGAGGCCGGGGTGGACACCGAGATGAACCTGGACTTCGACACCGTGGAGGTGAACAGCATGCCGTTCCCGCCGGATGATGTCTTCCAGTACCAGTTCATCCCGGAGAAGTCCACCAAGATCTACAGCTACCTGGGTGCGGACATCCTCGCGAATACCTGGTTCGACCAGACTTCAGACTGGGACGATGACCACAACCTGCACTTCACCATCGGCACCATCAAGCTCAACCAGGTCTGGCAGGCCAACTACTCCGTGAAGGTGCTGAAGGAAGGGCAGATCAAGGTCTTTGACTCCGATTCCACCATCACCTTCAACAACGGCCAGACCATCACCCTCCCCGACACCTACCTGACGGTCCTCTCCCCCGACGGGACCGGAGCCACCGGGAGGGAGCTCCACATCACCAATCTGGAGGTCACGACGCCGGATCCCATCTTCCAGTTTGCCGACATAGAATGGGATCTCTCCTATACCGGAGATCTCACCATCACCGAGAAGATCGAGCGATCCATGGACAACGGTCTGACATGGGTGCCGATGTCCCAGAGGACCGTGGACTGGGATCCTGCCCAGAGCACCATCCACGAGGTGGCCACTCTGGACCTCCGCGGCTACGTCCCCGGCCTCTACCAGATCCGGGTTTCGGTCCATGCCGATGATGCCCCGGATGACCATGCCGAGACGCCCCTCACCATCTCGGCGCTCACAAAGACCCCCAAGATCAAGATAGGGTAATCTCACCCTCTCTTTTTCCCCCCGGGCCTTCCCGGTTTTCCCCGGGCCTTCCCGGTCATTTCCATGGACCCAGCGGGAATCGAACCCGCGTCCTTGGGTCTCTCCTTCCCATCGGGAATCCGAAGCCCAAGAGGATATCCTCTACCCCATGGATCCGAGTCAAGCGTGGTGACTCCGGAATATTAACCGTTTCCCAGCCCTCATTCCCGGGAAAACAGGACGGTATTCTGGATGAAAACATTCAAAGACCCCCGGGACATATGATGAGATGTCATGATCCTCTCATCGGGTGAGATCCAGAAGCGGCTCTCCGCCGGATCCGGGCTCGTGATCCGGCCCTACAGCGAAGCCTGCCAGCAGCCGGCATCCTACGACCTGAGGGTGGAGGAGGCACTGCCGCTTCTGGCAGGAAGATGCACCCTGGTTCACAGCCTGGAGTGGGTGGAGATCCCCTCGGATCTGGCCGCCACCCTCCGCTGCAGGTCCTCCTTTGCACGGCAGGGTGTGCTGCTGGGGGGAGGCTTCGTGGACCCGGGCTTCCGGGGGCAGCTCACCCTCTCCCTGGTGAACATGGGTGGTGATGAGATCCAGTTGAACCCCGGCGACCGGGTGGTGCAGATGATCCTGCACCAGGTGGCAGGGGGGTTCCAGGTGTATGACGGAAGGTACCAGGACAGCAGGGGCGTGGTGCCGGCGAGATGAGCCTCATACCCAGCGAACGGAAGTATCTGGAGATCCTCCGGATCCTGAAGGAGCACCGCGAGCCAATGGGTGCAAAGAGGCTCTCCGAGACGATGGCAGAGAGGGGATTTGTGCTCACCGACCGGGCGGTCCAGTACTACCTGCGGTACCTGGACGACATGGGGTTCACCGAGAAGGTGGGCAATACCGGGAGGGTGCTCACCCCCCTGGGCCTCTCGGAGACGGAGAGCGCCCTCGTCGACGAGCGGATCGGGTTCATCATCTCGCGCCTGGAGCGTCTCGCCTTCCGGACCACCTTTGACCCTTCCACCTCGACGGGCGATGTCGCCTACAACCTCTCCTTCATTCCCGAAGAGGAACTGGAGCGGGTGTGCCTGGCCTTTGACCGGGTCACGGCAGCCGGCTATGGTTTCTTCTCCTCCTACCGGATCCTTGACCGCGATCCCCGGATACCCTCCGGCCATGCCGGGATCGTAACCATCTGCTCCATCACGATGGACGGGGTGCTGCAGCGGATGGGGGTCCCCGTGCGGATGGCCTTCGGGGGAACGCTCTCCCACAGCGGGGGAAAGGTCCAGGGATTTGCCCACCTGATCGGGTACCGGGGCACGACCATTGACCCGCTCCAGCTCTTCATCTCCGCAGGCCTCACCTCCATCCGTTCCGTGATGGAGCAGGGAACCGGGATGATGCTGGCCAACGTGCGGGAGGTGCCGGCCGGGGCCCGGCCCCGGGTGGAATCCATGGTCTCCCAGATGCGGAAATGTGGGTTCGTCTTCCCGGTGGCCCTGGGAACACGGGTCTTTAACCTGGCCCCCAACCCGTACCGGCTCTCCATTGTCTCCTACACCGGCCTGAACATGGCGGGGTGTGGTATCGAAGAGGGCCTCACGATCCGGACCGAGATCGGGGCCGGTAACATCCCGTTCTCAAAAGTGATCGGTGCTAGTGGATCCAGTTGATGGACTCGTCATCCCCGCCGGCCTCGTCCCCCTTCCTCCTCTTTTTTCCCCTGCCGGGAGGTTTCTGCGGAGATTCCTCTTCGGGAGGAGATCCGCCGGCTGTTGTCCCCTCCATCCCCCGTGAGATCCCGGGGATCCCCCGTTCGGGGCTCATCAGGGCGCTGTCATCCGGGACACCATCCCTGGCCTTCACCTGAATCTCGCGACCGGTAAAGGAGGAGTCGTTGGCACGCGGGATGCCCTTCATCCGCTTCAGTTCCCCGCCCGCAACAGTCTCCCTGGGGGCCGGGATTCCCTCTCGCGCCTTTCCCCCGGACCCGCCTTCCCCTGACTCCGCGGCGGGACGGTCCATCTTCACATCCTTGAGGCCAAAGACCGAGTCCCGGGGAGCCATGGGCTGCCGCACCGTTGCCTTCCGGCTGAGGTCCTCCGGCGAGCCATCTCCCCGCGGAGGCGTCTCCCCAGGACCGTACCGCACCGGGATGTCTTTGCCCATGGAGATGGTGAGACCGTCAAAGAGCGGGATGGACCTGCCCTGCCGCTTCTCCCTGCGGGGACCACCCGGGAGCGTGAGTACCCGGTCGGGTCGGAGGGCCGCGGCTCCCGCGGGTTCTCCTGCAATGGACCCGGCCGGGGTTCCTGCGGGGCCGGGTAAGACTTCCGGGGCCTTCAGTTCCTGCTCTTCCCGTATCTTGGCATGTTCCTGTTCGGCCCGGTACTCCTCCTGCACCTGCCACAGCTCGTCGATACGCGGGATGTTCTTCATACCCGAGAGCAGGATGATGATGCCCACGTAGCGGGTGTTCTTCACCGGGTAATCCCCGGATCGCATCTCAAGGCCGGCAATGGAACGGTCAATCCATTTCCTGACCGTCTGGAACCCCCTCATGGAGAGCTCCTGGGAGGGGCCGGCGATCAGCACGAGCGCCTTGTCTGCACTGGTGAGGTCGCAGGGGATGGAGATCTCATCATACACGGCCCTTTTTGCGAGCGTGACGATGCGGGAAGCTTTGGTCTGGGAGCTTTCGATGAAGTATCCTGTCGAACGCCAGCGGTCGAAGAAGCCCAGCATGCTGTGGGGGATGTGCTCCGCCGCGTAGCCGACGGCTACCATCCCCATCCCCACCAGCGTGTTCAGGACTTCGCCGGCGTCCAGGACCACCTCGGCCACCTCCACGCCCTTCTCACTGAACTCCCCGGCCCGGAGAAGGAGGCCGATCTGGCGGGAGAGGCGGTCGTTGAGCCAGCCGTAGACCCGGTCCCGGGTGGTGAAGGTCTGGGTCGTGATCCGCCGGGCGATCCTCCGCACCCGGTCCTCCTCCTTCTTCTCTTTCACGGTCTCTTCCGAGGTCTCCCCGCGGTATTTCTTGTACCAGGTATCGTTGTCGAAGAGGATCAGGGCATCGACCAGGGGCTGGAGGGTCTCCAGGTCGATTGCGGCCTTCGCCGACCGTTTCTTTCCCTCGCCCATGCAGGGCAGTACCGCCACGGCAAAGATGGGTTCAATGAAGGACTTGCGGAGCTCCGGAATGATGCGGGGGGCCACGTCCACCATTGTCCCTCCCAGGCCGGTGAAGATCATGATGGCATCGATCTCGATGGTGTCCACCTGCTGGACCTGGGTCATCACCTCCTCGATATCGATGGTGGTGGAGATATCGTACGGGCTTGTGGGATCAATGGGGGGGAAATGGATCCGGGCGTTCCTGGGGAGGTACTTCAGGTGGAGGAGCGTGGCGGCATCGAAATCCACCGCAAGGGCCGACATGCACCCGATCCCACCCCGCCGGTCCTGGCCGTAGATCTCGTCAACGATCCTGGAGCCGGCGCCCCCGAGGCCGATGGCCAGTACCCTCATAGAACGGTTCCGTGGTCCTGAATCACGTCCTCCCCTGCAGGGAACGGGATAGCGGGGAGGGGTGGCGTCCTTTCAGAAGGATCAGCTCTCTCTCGTATTAATATGTGGGGAGGGTGATGGCCCGCTCTGAACCAGGTCTTCAGTCAGGGATACTCACCAGGGAAGAGGGCCGCAGGGGGAGAGCGTCCCGGCAGAGGGTGGCGTACCATCTCACAATCCCACGCCATCGAAAGGGGTGTGGCTCGGGTGAAGGTCCGCCGGGAGAAACAGAGATTCTCGAGGACTGAAACCCGGACAGGGGAACCGGGTGGGGAAGGCCGGTCCGACGGCGACCGGGATCCCGGGGCCGAATTGGCGAGCATTGGATAATTCCCTCCAGATTCTTCGAGACCCGGCCAAAGCCGGGGGCAAATGATCACCTTTTTATCTCTTGGTGCGGTAATAGTTGCTTGAGGTGAATAGCCTTGAGTTACGGAATAGAATTTGTCCCCGGAAACGTCAACGTCAAGCAGGTAGTAAAGTTCTGCCGGCTTGCCGAGTCCAAAGACATTGACTACGCATGGATCACCAACCACTACAACAACCGCCACTGCTACCCCACCCTTGCCATGATTGCCAAGGAGACCACGACCCTCCAGATGGGTCCGGGTATCATGAACTCCTTCACCGATACCCCCGCCGCCATGGCGTCCTTCCTCTGCACGCTGGAGGAGATCTCGGACGGCCGTGCGGTGCTGGGCATCGGGCCCGGTGACCTCTCCACACTGCCCAAACTGAACATCGCGGCCGAGAAGCCGGTGGCCCGCCTGGAGGAGGCCGTCACCGTCATCCGGAAGCTCTGCGCAGGCGAGGAGGTCAAGACCCCCCAGATGACGTTCTTCAAGTACGACGGCGCCAAGCTGACGGGAGTCAACCTGCCTGACAAGAAGAAGGGCGTGAAGGTGTACATCGGAGCCCAAGGCCCCAAGGTCCTGGACCTTGCAGGACGGGTCGGCGACGGGGCGCTCATCAACGCGTCCAACCCCAAGGACTTCCAGATCGCCATCCCGATCATCAAGAAGGCCTGCGATGCACGGGGCAAGAAGGGCTTTGACATCGGTGCGTACACCGCCATGTCCATTGACAATGATGCCAAGAAGGCAAGGAACGCTGCGAAGATCGTGGCCGCCTTCATTGCTGCCGGTTCACCGCCCGATCTCCTCACCCGCCACGGCCTCAACCTGGATAACGTGGCCAAGATCAAGGCCGCCCTCGGCAAGTTCGACTTCAAGACCGTCGGGGAGCTGATCTCGGACAAGGAGATCGACGCCTTCACCATCGCGGGAACCCCTGAGATGGTCAAGCAGAAGTGCAGTGACCTGACCAAGGCCGGTGTGACGCAGATCATCTTCGGCAGCCCCCTCGGGCCCGATATGACCAACTCCATCCGGCTCCTGGGCAAGTACGTCGTGTAACTGCTCCTGGACTCCAACCCCACCCTTTTTTCCTGTTCGCTCGTTTCGCGTATCACTGGAGCGACAGCACGCTCTCCTGGAACCCCGGGAACATATTCTGGCAGTGATCGGCGGAGTCTCCCGAATCAGTACTTTCTTATTCCATCCTCCCAATACTCCTGATCCGTGGAGCTCTTCACCCTCCATGAGGTCCGCTGCGGGGAGTGCCGGCTGCAGTACCGGAGGGAAACCCTCACGGGACTCTCCTGCCGGATCTCATCGGAGCGGATCAAGCGGAGGATCGATCTCCCCCCCTCCATCGCCTACCACGCCCAGGGATGCCCCTTCTGCCCGGAGCAGGTCTTCACGGCAACCCCCGTCTTCCCCGACGGGAGCCGGATCCTGCGGGGCGAGTCGGTGACCTTTCCCAACCTCTATCCCTTTGCCGCATGGCACACGGTGACGGTCATCACCCGCTCCCATGACATCCGGGAGTTCACAGCGAGCCAGCTCACGGATGCCTTCACTGCCCAGGTGGAATCCCTGCAGGGGCATGACGGCTACCCGAGCATCAACTGGAACTTCCTCCCGTCCGCCGGGGCCAGCCTGGCCCACCCCCACCTGCAGGGGCTCGTGGACCCCTTGCCATCCTACCTGGCAGGGAGGTATCTCCAGGAGAGCAGCACCTACCTGCAACAGCACGGCAGACGGTACTGGGATGACCTCCGGGTCCATGAAGCCGGATCTGACCGGTATCTCTTCGGGAATGACATCCTCTGGACCGCCCAGGCCGTGCCCCTGGGGGAACGGGAGGTGCGGGCGTTGCTCCCCATCAGCCACCTGCACGAGTTCCCCGCGGTGACGGACCTTTTCGTGGACGGCCTGCTCCAAGTCCTTGCGTTCTACCGCAGGCTCGGCACCCATGCGTTCAACCTCTCCCTCTTCTTTGACAGGGAAGGGGAGGACCACGGGTTCTCGGCCTTCTGCACCCTGATCGCCCGGATCAATCCCAACGACCGGTCCATGAGCGATTCCTCGTTCATGGAGCGGCTCCACCTCCAGCCCGTCATCCTGACATCGCCGGAGGAGCTGGCCGCCCTCTTTCATGCAAAGGAAGGCAGCTGAGGGTGTAGTCGTCCGATCCAGTATTGGTTCGTTTGTTGTTGCGGAATATGTCTACCGGGACGCTCCAGGGGGGACCTGACGGTCCCCCCGCCAGGTGGGCGACCCCCCGTGAGGATAGTTTGTCATGTCGGTTTCCCCGGATCGAGATCTGCTGAGAGAGGATGGATCAGGCTATCCTCACGGGGGAGGGACCGGGAGGGGGTCTCCCCATCCCGCTGAGTATGGGTTATCCTTTCGGTTATTCTCGTTCTGCGCACCAGCGTTCACCGGCATGGTGCGGGAGGGGGACTCCGCCCCCTCCCGGCCCCTCCCCCGGTGAGGATGGTCCTCCACGTCGGTCAGTGAGACAGGATGGATCACCGGTTCCCGGAACACCGGCGGGGGCGGTGAGCTATAGGCGTCATAATTTTACTCGAATCTGTGTTTTTATTGCGGCATGAATATGACCGCGGATTGTAAGATCTTCCCTTTTCATCGATGACTAAGGGGCGATCAACTTCAGTGAATCAAGTGCTGCTTCGCGAATAAATTTCTCCTTGTCATCGAGAGCAACATAAAGCGGACCGACTGCACGCTTATCCTTTAATTTGCCTAGCGCACCAATGGCCTCATAACGGAGATTTGGATGAACGTTACTTTGCAGGACACCAATTAGAGGATCAACTGCACGTGAATCCCTAATCTCTCCAAGTGCCCTGATGGCATTAATACGAATATTAAAATCCTTATCATTTATAGCAGAAATAAGCGGTCCAACTGCAGGAGCCCCGATTTCGGAGAGTCGAGCTCTTGCTCCAACCCTAATGAGATCGTCCTCTAAATATCCCATCGCCTTAATCAATCCATTGATATCCATATTCGCCTTCAATTTGTAAACGTCAGGTGGTGGTGTCATAACGGGTCTTTAAACCTGCATTTCTTTTAATACTTTTTCTTCGGTAATTGAATGCGATGTTTATTCGCTCCAGAATCCGTCAGGTCAGGATCATCACCGAAACCCGTACTATGGGATAACGGACCCTTCCGTAAGTGGTGGATCGCCTAAGAAAAAAGAGTAAATGAGGGTGGTTCCGCGAGATTACTCGGGCTTGCTGATGAGCTTGGTCTTGGAGACCTGGACCCCATCCTTCTTGTGGGGTTTCCTGATCACCGCGTCCATGCCCTTCTCCAGCTCCCTGGCCTGGTCGCAGAGATTGGCGGCCATGCGCATCATCTCGTGGGCGCTGGTCACGATGGGCACGTAATCCGTGTACTCCTTGGTCATGAAGCAGCCCTTCACGTTGACACCGGCCACGGCCTGGGCGATCTCGTACGCGGCACGGGCCTTGGCCCAGGCATACGGGTTCGTGAACTCGCCCTTCGTGGCAGAGTCAGAGGAGACAATGACCTTCGGCAGCACCAGGGCATCGCCCTTCTTGCCGGCCTTCACCTGGTCGATGACCTTGTCCAGCTCCACCTGCAGCTTGCGGAAGGCGCCGGTGATGGCCAGGACCTTCACCAGGTTGCCGTTGTAGTCCGCCATCTCGATAGGGTCCAGGAACTCGCGGCGGGCCCCGATCATGGCGTCGGCCTTCATGATGATGTACCCGAACTTGGAGGCCTTGATCTTCTCGAACTCCTCCTTCTTCGTGGTGATGTCGTCAG
>JAJRCY010000025.1 GCA_028678715.1 Methanomicrobiales archaeon
AACACGATGGACGCCATGCTGGGGTACCGGGACGACAGGGAGCGGCTGGGGTGGGCCCCTGCCCGAATGGATGACCTGGCCACCTTCCTCCCCGCCCGGATCACCGGTCTTGTCCTCCTGGCCTGGTTCGCCCTCCGCGGCCGGTCCCGTGAGGCCTGGAACGGGCTCCGGGCCGACGCCCGGAAGCGGCCGGGGTGGAACGGCGGCATTCCCATGGCCCTCATCGCAGGGGGTACCGGTGTCCGTTTCGAGAAACCGGGGGTATACACGATGGGACCGGGCGAACGCACCCTGGAAGACGGGGGGCCGGAGATCCTGCGCACGGTCCGTTTCGGGGCCCTGGCCTTCACCGTCCTCCTGATCACCGCGCTGGTTTTATTGGGTTCCCCTGCATAGAGTACGTGCCATGAAACTGGAGGAACTGAGGTTCGGCACCGAGCTCCTGAAGCGGGGCTTTGCATCCATGCAGAAGGGGGGGGTGATCATGGATGTGGTCAACGCCGACCAGGCCCGCGTGGCAGAGGAGGCGGGCGCCGTTGCCGTGATGGCCCTGGAGAGGGTCCCGGCCGACATCAGGAAGGCGGGCGGCGTGGCCCGGATGGCGGACCCGGCCCGGATCACCGAGATCATGGAGGCAGTCTCGATCCCGGTGATGGCCAAGGTCCGGATCGGCCACTTCGTGGAAGCGCAGGTGCTGGAGGCACTCGCCGTGGACATGATTGACGAGAGCGAGGTGCTGACCCCGGCGGACGAGCAGTTCCACATCGACAAGACGAAGTTCACGGTGCCCTTCGTCTGCGGGGCCCGGGACCTGGGGGAGGCCCTCCGGCGGATCCGCGAGGGAGCAGCCATGATCCGGACAAAGGGTGAGGCAGGGACCGGAAACGTGGTGGAGGCGGTCCGGCACATGAGGAACATCATGGGGGAGATCCGGGCGCTGCAGGGCCGGAGCCGGCAGGAGATGGCAGACCGGGCCCGGGCGCTGGAGGCTCCCGTGGAGCTGGTCATTGAGTGCGCCGAGCGGGGCCGACTGCCTGTCGTGAACTTCTCGGCAGGCGGCATCGCCACGCCGACGGACGCCGCCATGATGATGCAGCTCGGGGCCGACGGTGTCTTCGTGGGCTCCGGTATCTTCCTCTCCTCCAATCCCTCCCGGATGGCCCGGGCTATTGTGGAAGCAGTCCACCACTACGATGACCCGAAGGCCATCGCCGACGCCAGCCGGGATCTGGGCGAGGCCATGAAGGGTCTGGACATCCACCTGCTCGCAAAGGAAGAGGTGCTGCAGACCCGTGGGCGTTAGGATCGGGGTGCTGGACCTCCAGGGGGATGTCTCCGAGCACCTCCTGGCCTTCCGGGAAGCCCTGGCCCTGGCAGGGAGGGACCGGGGATCTTCCGTGGTCCCGATCCGGTCGGCAGGAGAGATCACCGGTTGCGACGGCCTGGCGGTCCCCGGCGGGGAATCCACCACCATTGCACGGATGGTGGACCGGAAGGGCATGCGAAAGCCCATCCTGGAATTTCCGGGGGGCATCTTTGCCACCTGTGCAGGCCTGATCCTGCTTGCTTCAGCGGTGGAGGATGACCGGCGCTTCTCACCGCTGGGCATCCTGGACGTGACCGTGCGCCGGAACGCCTTCGGCCGCCAGCGGGAGTCCTTTGAGCAGGACCTCCGGTTCCAGGGGGAGGATGAGCCCTTCCATGCGGTCTTCATCCGGGCGCCGGTGATCACCCGCACGGGTGCACGGGTCCGGATCCTGGCCCGGATCCCCCGGGGGATCGTCGCGGTGGCGCAGGAGCGTCACCTGGGTGTGGCGTTCCACCCGGAGCTCTCCCGGGACCGGCGGCTCCACCTGAAATTCCTGGAAGGGCTGCAGGTCTGACCCGGGATTTTTCCCGGGCATTGTACACCGGCAGGGGACCGATCCATGCCTCTATGTACCGGGAGGGACAAGATCTCGTCGCGGTACCATGTTTGTCAAGACCCTCCTCCCCACGGACTTCTCACCGGATGCGCGGGCAGCCACCGGCTGCCTGGCGCAGGTGCCCGGGATCGTTGAGGTGGTGCTCCTCCACGTCCTTCAGGCGAATGACGACGGGGATCTCGCCCGGAAGGTGGAGGCTGCACGGCAGGAGCTCCAGAAGGACCAGGAGGACCTCTCCGCCGCGGGCGTGAAGGTCCGGACACGGGTGGAAGTGGCCCGCCCCGGCCGGGTCCCGGAAGCCATCCTCAGGGCGGCGGCAGAGGAGAAGGCCTCGGCCATCGCCATGGGGGCGCGGGGCCTCTCCCCCCTCAGGCGCTACCTGCTGGGCTCCATCTCCTCGGCTGTCCTGCAGGATGCCCGGTGCCACGTCCTCCTCTTCCGCCACCTGCCCGTCACCGCCGATGGGGTCGACCCCCGGTTCTGCCGGCTGGTGCTCTCCCGCATCCTCTGCCCGGTGGACTTCTCCAAGCCCTCGTACGAGCTGATGGAGGCGGTGAAGGAGCAGCCGGGGTCCGGGGAGGTCGTGCTGGTGCACGTCGTTCCGCGGGGGGTCACTCTCCCGGGCCAGGGCGGGGGGATGGAGCGGGTCCAGGCATCGATCCAGGACCTGGCGGCGCGGCTCGACGGCTCCCGGAAGGGGGTGCAGGCCATCGTCCGCACGGGAGACCCGGTCCGCGAGATCCTCTCTGCCGCGGAGGAGGCGGACGCCTCCCTGATCCTCATCCCCCGGTACGGCCACAAGGACTACATGAAGTCCGTCGCCATAGGGAGCACCGCGGCCGCCGTGGCGGCGGGATCGGACCGCCCGGTGCTGGTACGGTTCCCCCAGGTGCACCTGGAGATCACGTCACGGGAGCTCACCCCTGCCGAGTTCCCCCTGGCAGACCGCCTCTGGGAGTACTACCACGGGCAGAAGGGCGATCCGGCCACGGACCGCATCTTCGGGGTCTGGGTCGAGGGAGCCTTCGCCGCCGTGGCCCGCTGCCGCCTCCACCCGGAAGGGGGCGAGGTGGATGCCGTCTTCACTCCCGAGGAGTTCCGGAACCGGGGCTACGCCCGGAAGGCCATGCGGGTGCTGGTGGATGCCTGCGGTGACCGGACCCTCTACATGCACTCGGTGGCCAGCCTGGAGCCTTTCTACCGTACCTTCGGCTTCGACGTGATCCCGGAGAAGGACCTCCCGCCAATGATCAGGGACCGGTACGCATTTGCGGAAGGGCACCTGAAAGAAGCACACGTGACGCCGATGAAGCGGGTGCCGTCCGAACCGGTCCGGCAGTGAATCCCGGGGATGTGTGGTCCCCGAACCGGCACCGTTCCTTCCCCTGCCGTGCGGTCCTCGGGATCCAGCCCTCCGGCTTTTCTGCCAAATGTCTATAAGGGTACTGAAGCAACCGTACAGGTATGGAATCTGTTCCCGGGATCTCAGGCAGGGCCGGAGCTTCTCCGGGTTCCCCGCCCTCAGGGGGGAATGACCGGATCATCCGGATCCAGCACCTCTCGAAGGTCTTCCGGGAGAAGAACCGGTCCGTGACCGCGGTGGACGATGTCTCGTTCGATGTCTTCAGCGGGGAGATCTTCGGTCTTCTGGGCCCGAACGGCGCAGGAAAGAGCACCCTGATCCGGATCCTGACCACACTCCTGCAACCCACGTCTGGCAGTGCCTGGGTGGACAGGTACCAGGTGACAAAGAAGGACGAGGAGATCCGGGGAATCATCGGGGTCTGCCCCCAGAACAGCACCCTGGACGTGGAACTCACCGCCTACGACAACCTGGAGTTCTACGGGAAACTGCTGAACGTGGAGGAAGGGATCCTGCACGACCGGGTGATGCAGCTCCTGGAGATGGTGGATCTCACTGACCGGGCCCACATGCCGGTGCGGACTTTCTCCGGCGGCATGAAGAGGAAACTGGAGATCGTCCGGGCCTTCCTTCACCGGCCGCTGATCCTGTTCCTGGATGAGCCCACCATTGGCCTTGACCCCGATTCCCGGTGGGAGGTATGGGAACAGATAGAGAAGCTCAATGCCGAAAGGACCACCATCATCCTCACCACCCACTACATGGAAGAAGCGGAGAAGCTCTGCCACCGCATCGCGTTCATGGACAGGGGGCGGCTCATCGCTCTGGATACGCCCGAGAACCACAAGCGGGCCATCCCTGCAGGGGATCTCATCGAGATAGGCTTTGAGACGATGAAGGAGGGCCTGCTTTCGGCCCTCACGGCGACAGGCCTTGTCAAGTCGGCGGAAGCAAAGGACAACCGGGTCATCATCTCGGCCCTGAACGGGAGCAGGGTTCTCCCCTCCATCATCGCGGTCTTTGAAAAATTCTCGATGCCCATGACATCCATCTCCATCCGATCCCCCACCCTCGAGGATGTGTTCATCTACCTCACCGGGAGGAAGCTGGATGCGGGGAATGGCGACGTTCCCACGGGCGGCGGGAGGTAGGAGCGATGATTCGGGGTGCGGTCGCCATCTTCACCCGGGACTTCAAGAAGTTCCTCTCCAACCCCTTTGTCATCGTCATGACCCTTTTTATGCCGGTCATGTACCTGGTGATCTTCGGGAATGCGATGGGGGGAACCATCACCCACATCCCCATCGGAGTGGTCCAGGACCAGCCCTACATGACGGAAACTCCCCTTTTCACCGCTGCCGTGGAAGAGATCCGGAATTTCCACCAGCCGGACAAGCCCAGCATGTTCGATGTGACGATATACTCCTCTGAAGAGGTTGCCAAACTGGCCCTCTCCCAGGGCCGTATCTCGGCGGCCGTGATCTTCCCTTCGGAACTATCGGCAGATCATGTCGTGAGGGTCTATGAGGACAGCTCCGACTACATGGTCCCATCCCTCATCGAGGCGGGTATCTCCTCAGCGATGGCCGGGACCGGATCCCCGGACCCCGTAGCCATCAACCGGATCTACGGGCAGATTGACTACATCCAGTTCTTTGGCGTGGGTGTCATTGTCATGGCCATCTTCATGACCACGATGATGGGCGGGGCCTTCGCCCTGATCCGGGACCGGGAGCTGGGGATCATTGAAGGCTACCTGGTCACCCCCGTGAAGAGGTCCAGCATCATCCTGGGAACGATTGGCAGTACCACCGTCCGGGCATTCCTGGCCGGTGTCATCATCTTCATCTTCGATATCCTCATCACGGGTGTCGCGGTCCGGCGCATCGAGGACTTCCTGCTGGTGCTCATCGTGATCTTCATCGCGAGCATCGGCGTGACCAGCCTTGTCGTGGCCCTGGCCTCCCGGTTCTCCACCCAGCAGGAGTACGCGTCCGTCGTCGCATTCTTCAACCTGATCCTCTTTATGACGAGCGGTGCGTTCTACCCCACTATCGGCATGCCAGGCTGGCTCAGCTGGATCGCCTGGTTCAATCCAGAAGCCTATACCGTGCATGCCCTGCGGAGCATCATCCTCAGGGGCCAGGGCATTGACATCATCGGGACGGATCTCGTGGCACTCGGCATCTTCTCCACCCTCGCCATCTTCCTGGGCATCGCCACCTACCGCCGGACGCTGGAGTAGCCTGGTTTATTCCGGTACGGGGTCGCCCCAAGGGGCGGTCCTCTTACCCTCCGGTCCCAGGCACCATCTGCCCGTCCTTGATGCAGACCGGTGGACGTTCACTGGGATTCTGCATCCGCCACGCCGCCGCGGGTGGTTCCGGTGAGCGTTCCCCGTGGTGTTATTCTCTAGGGTGTGTACTACTGGGACGCTCTCGGGGGTTCACCACCCCCGCCGCGTGGGCACCCCCCGCCGGTTTCCTGCTGGAGGAGGTTCATCTCCGATTGGGAAACCGAACAACTGGCTATCCTCGCTAGGGGAGGGGCCGGGAGGGGGCAGGCCCCCTCCCGCACCCATTCGAAGATCCTCCGTGGTTCTGCATATCCACAAGAAACCAACAATCAGTCTATCCTCATGCAGGGGGGGACCGCAGGTCCCCCCCTGGAGCGTCTCACCGGAAGGAGAATTTTTCCTACCACCGGGAATTCACGAGGGAACATGTTCGCAGGTCTTTGTGATACCCGGTCTCGTCAGAACAGGGCACCTCCCGTCCACAGGAGTGCTGCAGTAAAAAACAGGGGGGTCAGAGGAAGAGGGGGGCAAAGACCACCGAGACGATGGCCATCAGCTTGAGGAGGATGTTGAGCGCCGGCCCGGCCGTGTCCTTGAAGGGGTCGCCGACGGTATCGCCGGTAACCGCTGCCTTGTGGGCAAAGGAGCCCTTGCCGCCCAGGTGCCCCTGCTCAATGTACTTCTTGGTGTTGTCCCAGGCGCCGCCGGCGTTGGCCATCATGATGGCAACGATAAATCCGCTCGCAATGGACCCCACCAGAAATCCGGCGAGGGAGGCCGTCCCCAGGAGCCTGCCCATGAGGAGCGGGGCAACGATGGCGAGGCATCCCGGGACCACCATCTGCCGGAGCGCGGCATTGGTGGAGATGGTGATGCAGGCCGTGTAGTCCGGCTCCGCCGTCCCCTCCATCAGGCCCGGGATCTCCTTGAACTGCCGCCGGACCTCCTGCACGATCTCGCCTGCTGCCTTCCCTACCGCGGTCATGGAGAACGAGCAGAAGACAAAGGGCAGCATGGCTCCGATCAGAACGCCCACAAAGACCACCGGGTTGAGGAGATCCACGACGCTGAGGTGCACGGCCTGGGTGTAGGCCACGACAAGGCCGAGGACCGTGAGGGCCGCCCCACCGATGGCAAAGCCCTTGCCGATGGCCGCCGTCGTGTTGCCCACCGAATCCAGCGTGTCGGTGATGGCCCGGACACTCTTCTCCTGGTGGGACATCTCGGCGATGCCCCCGGCGTTGTCGGCGACGGGGCCGTAGGCATCCACCGAGAGGGTGATCCCGAGGGTGGCGAGCATCCCCACGCCGGCGATGGCGATGCAGTACAGGGCGAGGCCTGCCGGGGCAAACTGGACGGCCACCAGGATGGCCGCTGCGACAATCAGCACCGGGAACGCGGTGGACTCCAGCCCCACGGCCAGGCCGGTGATGATGTCGGTGGCCGCGCCGGTCTCCGCCGCCTTCACGATCCGCTGGGTGGGCGGCCGATCGTAGGATGTGTAGTACTCGGTGATGAGCCCGATGAGGAACCCGGCAAGAAGGCCGGCCACGGTCGCAATCGTGACGCCGATATAGGCAGAACCCAGCATGTACTGGACCAGCAGGTAGGTGGCTATCACCGTCACGATCAGGGAGGAGAAGGTGCCTGCGTTGAAGGCCTTGTGGATGGCGCTGGATTCGTTCTTTGACGATCGGACAAAGAACGAACCGATGACCGAAGCCACGATCCCGGCGGCCGCCACGATCAGCGGGAGGAGCACCAGGTTCGTTATGGGCATGCCGGTGACCTGGGCCCCGGTCAGGGCTGCGGCCCCCACCAGCATGGTGGCGATGATGGAGCCCACGTAGGATTCGTACAGGTCCGCGCCCATGCCGGCGATGTCACCCACATTGTCGCCCACGTTGTCGGCGATGACCGCCGGGTTGCGGGGGTCGTCCTCCGGGATGCCTGCCTCCACCTTGCCCACGAGATCCGCACCCACGTCGGCTGCCTTCGTGAAGATCCCGCCGCCGACCCGGGCGAAGAGGGCGATGGAGGATGCCCCGAGGGAGAAACCGGAGACGATGTTGACCACCTCATAGGAGCCAAGGGTCGTGAAGGTGCTCACCGCGTAAAAGACGGCGGAGAGGCCGAAAAGCCCCAGGCCGACGACGGTGAGGCCCATCACCATCCCGCTGGAGAACGAGACCCGGAAGGCCTCGGCCATCCCCCGGCGGGCCGCGTTCGTGGTGCGCACGTTGGCCGCGGTGGCGGCCGACATACCGATGTAGCCGGAGAGCGCCGAGAGGGTGGCCCCCACCACGAAGCATCCCGCGGTGAGCGGATTGATCCCAACCGCGAGCACGATCGCCATGACAAAGACAAAGACCGCGATGGCGGTGTACTGGCGTTTCAGGTACACCATGGCGCCGAGGTGGATCGCCCCTGCGATCTTCTGCATCAGCTCGGTGCCGGTCCCCTCCTTCTTCATCGACCAGAACGAGTAGGCCGCGAAGAGGAGGCCGATCAGGGCACACAGCGGTGCCAGAATGAAGAGATCCATACTGAGACCTACCCTTGATTCCCACAACTCTGGGAGGGTGACCCTTATATAGGGTGCGGAAATGAATCCCCGGAGATTCAGGCGGCCTGCAGGAACTCCAGGATCCGGGGCTCCAGCGTCCGGAGGTCCACCACCACCGCCCGGGCCGGGGTGGGGTTGATATTCATCTGCCGCTGGAACGCGGTCTGGGACTGCCAGGTGCCGGCATTGATCCCGAGGACCCCCCGGTACCGGGTCAGGCCGCAGGTATGGATGTGACCGGTATGGAGGATCTCGGGCACCGGGCTGATCACCAGCCGGTCCTGCCGCTCTGCCGATATGGGCGTCTTCTTCCCGTAGGTGGGGGCCAGGTGGCGGCGCTGGAGCATCTCCACCATCATCTGCTCCGGGTGGGAGTAGGAGGCCCCCGGGATCATGCCGATCATGTCGTCAATGGAGCGGCCGTGGTACATCAGCACCCGGACGCCCTGGAGGGAGAGGAGGCAGGGATTCTCCACCGGGAGCACGTTCTTCGGGTAGGCCTTCGTGAACTCGTCCGGGAGCGCCGGCTGGGGCTCGGCCCCCCGCACCACGTCGTGGTTGCCCGGGGAGAGGATGATCCGGATCTCAGGGGGAACTTCCGCCAGGAGCTGGCCCAGCCGCTCGTACTGCTCGTAGATGTCCCGGATGACCAGCTCTTCCTGCTGCCCGGGGTAGATCCCGATCCCGTCCACCAGGTCCCCGCAGACCAGCAGGTAGGAGGCACCGGACTCCGGGAGCCACTCCGTGAAGCGTTTCCACTCCTCCTCCAGGAAGGTGTTGCTCCCGACATGGATGTCGGAGATGAAGACCGCCGCACCCGGCCGGTCGCTGGGGAACGGGGCGTGGCTGACGGGCACATCGGGCCGGAAGAGCTGCTCGGCAAAAAAAAGCCTGCCGTCGTCGGAGAGCTTCCCCCGCACCGCGATCACCTCGTCGGGCAGCAGCCGCTCCGCGTCGACAAAGACCGGCCGGTCCCGGTTGAAGAGGACCGTGATCTGCCCGGTGGGGTCCTCCAGTTCCACGAGTCTGTTCCCCTTGCCGGTGGTCCGCACGTCCATGACCATGCCGATGGCGGAGGCCTCCTGCTGCCGGTACCGGGTGGTCTTCACCAGGGCCTCGATGGGGATGGCGGTGGTCCGGGTCCGGATGATCTCGGAGAGGCGCGTGTACCGGTCCCGGAAGTACTGGAAGAAGTCCTCGAACCGGTTGGTGGACCCCGT
>JAJRCY010000026.1 GCA_028678715.1 Methanomicrobiales archaeon
AGTCCCTGAAAGCGGCAGACTCCGGGATCAGCCGGATCGCCATCGGGCTGGCCCGCAAGGGAAACCCCACCCGGGACATCACGGTCAGCCTGAGGACAACCCTGAAAGGGTCTGACCTGGCCACAGCCACCATCACCCCCGCCATGGTCACCTCGACCAGCTCTTCGGATCCCTCATGGGTGGAGGTGCCCGTGGGCCGGGAGGGTATCCTCACCCCGGGGAGCACGCTCTTTGTCGTGCTGGACACCGGGACCTATGACCTGAAGAACTACTACTATGTCCCGCTGAACTCCAGAAATCCGTACGCGGACGGTATCCACTACCGGGGGACCTCTTTCTACCCGAACGGAAACTCCGACATGCTGGTGAAGGTCTGGTTCACGGATGGGACTGGGTAGCGGCGCAAATCGCGCCCGCCCTCTTTTTCGTTTCAGCTTGTCTTCCTTCTCCGGAATCGCGGGAGCCCCTCAATGTCACGATCCCGGAGGCGATTGTCAGAACAGGGCGATCAGGGAAAAACCTGGGAAAGGTCCTATCCTCACTGGGGGTGGGGCCGGGAGGGGGCAAGCCCTCTCCCATCGCCCTCCCCTATTGAGGATATCTGGTTCCTCTCAGTCATCACCCATTGTTCCCCTGCCCAGGAGGAGTCACAGGGCAATGCATACGGAACCCCTTTCTTCATCGGAGAAATGGAAGCAGGGCGGAGACAACCCGGCATCCTCTGATCGGGAAGGGCAGGTCCGGTTCCACCACTCTCTTGCGACAGAACCGTCCCGGGGAACGCGGCCATCTCCCGCACCATGACCCCGTCCCCTGCCTGCCGCGGCCGGCACCACCTTTTATTTCTCCCCGGGGCAAGGGGGGTGATCAGGGATACTGCATGAAAGGAAAGGAGAGGGGAACGGGCGAGGCGGTGCTGGTGCTCCCGCCGCAGCTCTTCCGGGAGCACCCGCAGCTCCAAAAGGACCGGCCGGTGTTTCTCGCAGAAGCGGGCCGGTACTTCTCGGCGTTCCGGTTCCACCGGCAGAAGCTGATCCTGCACCGGGCCACCATGCAGGCGTACCGGGAGAGGCTGGAGCGGGAGGGTTATCACGTGACGTACCTGGACCATGCCCTCGCGGGACGGGTCCCCGACCTGCTGGATACCCTGAAGGAGAAGGGTATCGCCCGCATCCTGCTGACCGATCCCTGCGACCAGCCGCTGGAGCAGGAGCTCCTGAAGGAGGCCGCTGCCCGGGGGATGGAGCTGGTCATGGACGAGACACCCCTCTTCCTTCTGGATCGGAAGACGGTGCTCGCCCATTTCTCCGGTCTCACCCACTATTCCCTGACGCAGTTCTACGTGAGCCGCCGGAAAGCAACCGGGATCCTGGTGGACCAGGGGAAACCCCGTGGCGGGCGATGGACCTTCGACACGTCCAACCGGGAACCCCTGCCCCGCGGCCTCTCGCCCCCGCCGATCCCGGAGATCCGCGAATCAGGATATGTGCGGGATGCCCGGAGCTATGTGAAGGAGCATTTCCCTCTCGCGCCCGGTGAGGATACCCCGTTCCCCTGGCCGGTGACCCATGGGGATGCCGACACCTGGCTGCAGGACTTCCTGGAGAAGAGGCTTGCCTTCTTCGGCACCTACGAGGATGCAATCCACAGGGACGAGCCGTTCCTCTTCCACTCGCTCCTCTCTCCTCTCCTGAACATCGGCCTCCTCACCCCGAAGCAGGTGGTGGATGCCGCCCTTGGCCACGCGGAGCAGCACGAGGTGCCCCTCAACTCCCTGGAAGGGTTCATCCGGCAGATGATCGGGTGGCGGGAGTTCATCCGTGCGATCTATGTCGTGGCGGGTGAGCGGCAGCGGAAGAGCAACTTCTGGGGCCACATGAAGGGACTTCCCCCCTCGCTCTATACGGCCAGCACCGGTATCCTTCCCGTGGACGACGTCATCCGGCGGGTGTACCGGAACGGGTTCGCCCACCACATCGAGCGGCTGATGGTCCTCGGCAACTTCATGCTCCTCTCCGGCATCCATCCCGATGACGTGTACCGGTGGTTCATGGAGCTCTTCATCGACTCCTACGACTGGGTGATGGTGCCCAACGTGTACGGCATGTCCCAGTATGCCGACGGCGGCCTCATGAACACCAAACCTTACATCTCGGGGTCCAACTATCTGCGCCGGATGTCCAACTACTCCGAGGGGGACTGGTATCCCGTCTGGGACGGCCTCTTCTGGCGGTTCGTGGACATGCACCGGCAGGTGCTTGCAAAGAACCCCCGGACGGTCATGATGGTGAAGACCTGGGAGCACCTGAAGCCCGAGGTGAGGAAGGGGCACCGGGAGGTGGCGGAGGAGTTCCTCCAGCGATTCCACGGTGGGAAGGGATAGGGAGGGAATCAGGAAAAAACCGTTAACAGCAGGCAGATACAGGGCGGGATCAGGAGGTTGTCATCCACCGGTGCCACGAGCTCGATCACCCCGGCCAGCACGGCGGCCGCAAAGGCCGGCGCAGGTGGGAGGATTACGAGGAGCGCAAGGAAAGCGGCCGCGATCCCTGCTCCGGCCCCCTCCCATGACTTGCCGTTGAAGATCCGGTGTCTGCCGTAACGGAGCCCGGCGAGAGTAGCGACACCGTCCAGTACCGAGAGGGCGATGATGGCCGGGATCACCACTTTCGGTTCAAAGAAGAAGAGGCAGACGAGGGCAGAGAAGACGAAGAGGAGCGCTCCCTTGCCCGGGAGGACGTTCTGCCTCTCCAACGCTTCGACGAGCGGTGACACCCCCTCGATGTGGTGGCCGCGGGAGAGGGCGTCGGAGAGGAGGAACCCGAAGAAGAGGGAGATCACCATGATGGCGAGCATTGTCGGCCGGTCGATGAAGGCGATGGCGGCAGCGATGCCCAGGCCGAAGAGGAGGTGCACCAGCTGCCGCGGGGTCTCATCCATCGAGGAGGTGTGGAGGGGGAATTGTGATAAGGATTCTGGTTTGGTGGATTCCCATCAAAAAAGGGAAGATCCTTCGAGGGTGCTGCTACTCCGCCGCGGTGATCACCTTCACCACCCTCCCGTCCTTGAAGAGGGAGATCCGGCCGCCGCTCTGGGAGACCACGATCCCCACGGAGCGTGTCTCCTGGGTGATCCCGGCCACGGAGGCGTGGCGGGTTCCCAGCCCCTTCGGCACCGCAGCCGCACTGGTGTCGATGGTGATGTACCTGCCCCCGGCACAGACCACCCCATCGCCGCTCACCACGAACGCACCGTCCAGCTGGGCCAGTTCCTTGATCGTCTCCCGGAGCCCGGGATTTGTGACTATCCGGGCTTCCCGAGGGTGCCCTTCGAAGGGGTTCAGGATCAGCTGCCGGGAACGGGCCAGCACGTTCTGCATATCCCCGAGAACAAAGGTGGTCCCCACCGGTTTTCCCTCCCTTCCTTCGCGGGAGATCTCGGCCGCGATCTCGTAGACCGCGTCAAAGACCGGCTCCTGGATATCGGTGCCATGGATGAGGGCCTTCTTCCAGGGGGCGATGGTGATGCTCACCTCCTTCACGTCCAGCTTCCGGTCGGTGATGTCGTTCCCGATGGAGAGCATCTCCACGAGCCGGCCCTTCTCATCCCGGATCGCCTTGTTGGTCCAGGCGATCCAGACCCGTTCGCCGGACTTTTTCATGTTCTCGTTGACATTCACTTCGAAGTCCTCCGGCTTCTTCATCACCTCCCTCACCATCGCGGACAGGTCCCGTCCCGTCCGTGAGCGCTCGGGAAGAATGGTGCCCAGCAGGTGTGTTCCCACGATCTCGTCTGCGGAATAGCCGAAGAACGTCTCGCCGTACCTGTTAATGAACCGGATGATGCCGCCCGGGTCCACCCGGAGGATGATGCTGTGGGCGTTGTCGATGAGGTCCTGGAATCGGAGCTCGCTCTTGCGCAGCAGGTCCCGGATCCGGTGGTACTCGGTCATGTCCTGGCCCACGACGATGTGCCCCTGCGACGGGTCGGAGGGGTCCACCGGCCGGGACTGGAGGTGGCAGCTCAGCAGGGACCCGTCCTTCCGTTTCACCTGCGAGTCGGCCGAGCCCCAGCCGAACTCATCCCGGGTACCGAAGAGTCCCAGGTCAATCTGCCGGTGCTCCTCCTGGCCGGCCATGAACTCCAGAGGGTCCTTCCCGATCAGCTCCCCCTCCATGTACCCCAGCATGGACTGGAGCGTGCGGTTGGCCCAGATGATCACATGGTCCCGGATGACGCAGACGGCGAGAGGGGTCGCGTTCAGCACCGCCGCCATGATCCCGTTCTCCTGGCGCAGGTTCTCCTCCCGGCGCCACCGGCCGGCCAGGGCACGGATGGTGCCGGTGAGCCCGGCCCAGGCCTCCGGGGAATCGCGGGGCCGCTCCAGGACGAGATCAGCCCCGTGGAGGTAGGCGTGACTCCGGGCATCCAGGTCTGCCGGATCGGCAAAGAGGATGACGGGAATCCCCGTTCCCGAGGACCGGATGGCCTCCAGGAGCCGGATCCCTTCCGTTTCTTCTCCCCCGGACAGTCCCAGGACCATGTCCACGTCCCCTTCCTTCAGCCGGGTCAGGGCTTCGGCTACCGTGCCGGCGGACTGCACCGTGAGATCCCCGACACTGGCGGCTATCCTCCGGAACCTCTCGGAAAAACCGGGATCTGCATCCAGCAGGAGGATGGTGATCATGGAGCCTCTCCAGTACCCATTCGGGGTAGGGAGGCATTACGCTACTGGTTTTGGATCCCGTGAAACGAGAGGAGGCAGGAGAGTGAATCCACCCCTCTCCTCATCATGAAGGGTGACTGGAACGGGCATGCCGCCTCCCGGTCCCACCCCCATAACGATACTCGCTTCCTGCCCTTTTCCCCAACAGGAGAGGGAAGAACAAACTGGGTGACCCAAGGAGAGCAATCAGGAAAAAAAGGAGAGATCAGAGATCCGGCCGCACCCGGAGGGCCTCCACCAGGAGCTTCACCGACATCTCGATGTCCCGCAGGTCCACCACTTCCACAGGGGAATGGATGTACCGCACGGGGACGCTGATCACGGTGGAGGGGATGCCTCCCCGGGTCAGGTGGATGCTGGTCGCATCCGTGGTGCCCCCGTGGCCCACCTCCAGCTGGTAGGGGATCTTCTTCTTGTCGGCCACGGACCGGAGCCAGGCCACCATCCGCCGGTCCGCGATGAGCCCCCGGCCGCTGGCATCCGAGACGGTGATGGCGGGCCCCTTCCCCATCACCAGGCAGGAGTCCTCCTTCTTGATCTCAGGGTGGTCCCCGGGGAAGGTGACGTCGGTCGCGATGGCGCAGTCCGGCTCCAGCTCAAAGGCACTGGTCCGGGCACCCTTGGCCCCCACCTCCTCCTGGGCCGTGAAGACGGCGTACACGGTGTGAGGGGAGTCCATCTGCTGAAGGGTCCGGGCGAGCAGCACGCAACCCACCCGGTTATCGAAGGCCTTCCCGGTCACGCGCCGGTAGCCCAGGTCCGCCAGCTCCCGGTCAATGGTGACCGGGGTGCCGATCTCGATGCCCAGCCGCTGCACCTCTTTCGCACTGGATGCACCCACGTCAATGAACATCTCCTCCGTCTTCACGCCCTTCTTGCGCTCCTCCTCGGACATCGCGTGGGGCGGTTTCCCCCCCACCACGCCGTGGACAGGTCCCCTGCTGCCATGGAGGATCACCCGCTGGGCAGAGAGCGTGGGTGCGTACCACCCGCCGAAGGTGACGAACCGCGAGAACCCCTTGTCGTCAATGTAGTTCACCATCAGCCCGATCTCGTCGGTGTGGGCTGCCAGCATCACCGAGAGGTCCCCGCCCTTCTTCACCGCCACCAGGTTGCCCAGCGTATCCCTGCGGACCTCGTCCACGTGGTCCTGAATCTCGGCCCGGATCACGTCGTGGACGTTCCCCTCGCTCCCTGAAACACCGTGGGCGTTCGCGAACTTCCGGAGGAGCCGCTTCTCACCGCTCACTCCGCCACCGCCTGGCCGATCCGGTGGAGGGCTTCCGCAATGTTCTCCCGGCTGGTGGCATAGCAGAGCCGGGCGTACTCCTTCGCGTTCCTTCCGAAGGCCTCACCGGGCACGATCACGACACCCTTCGAGATCACCCTCTCGGTGAGCTGCCGGCCGAAGGGAACGAACATGTAGAAGGCCCCCTCGGGGATCGGGAAGTAGATTCCCAGGCGCGTGAACCCCTCGTACATCAGGTCCCGGCGTGCCTGGTATTCTCTCCGCATCTCCGCCACCGGGGACTGGTCACCGGTGTAGGCGGCGACGGCCGCGTACTGGGCGATGGAGGTGGCGCAGGCCTGGCAGTACTGGTGCACCTTCATGGCCTGGTCCACCACCTCCTCGGGGGCGGCCAGGAAACCCACACGCCAGCCGGTCATGGCATAGGTCTTGCTGGTGGCGTTCACGGTGATGACGTTCTCGCCGAACCGGGCGGCCGACACGTGGGATTTCCCGTAGGTGAGGTGCTCGTACACCTCGTCGGAGAGAACGGTGACGCCCCGGTCTGCGGCGTACTCGACGAGCGCCCGGATGGACTCCTCCGGCTCCACGGCACCCGTCGGGTTGGAGGGGCTGTTCAGCACCATCACGGTCGCCCCGTCCAGGAGCTCCTTCGCCTTCTCCACGTCTGTATGCAGGGTAGTGTCAGCAGGGATCCCCACCGGTTTGCCGCCGGCGACGGTGGCCAGCGCCGCGTAGGAGACAAACCCCGGGTCCGGGACCAGCACCCGGTCACCGTCCCTGACCAGGACCTGCATCAGCAGGTGGAGCGCCTCGCTCGCCCCTGCCGTCACGATCAGCTGCTCCGGCCGGTAGGTGAGGCCATTCTCCCTCCGGAGCTTCTCGCAGATGGCAGCCCGGAGTTCCGGGATACCGGCGTTCGGCGTGTAGCCGGTCTTTCCCTCCCGGAGTGCCACGATGGCCGCCTCCTTGATATGGGCCGGGGTATCGTAGTCCGGCTGCCCGAGGCCCAGGTTCACGGCCCCCGGCCCTGCCGACTCAAACAGCTTGCGTATCCCTGAAGCCTCGATGCCCTGGATCCGTTCCGAAAATCTCATACCCAATTCCTCCCGTTGACTCTCACTCGATGTTCGCGTGCCTGCCCTTCAGCTGCTCGACGTCTGTCTTCGTGATCTCCATCAGCCGGGAGATGACCGCGTCGGCGAAGATCATGGCCGTGGTCTCAAAGAGCGTGCCCAGCGGGGCAAAGGACTTGTGCTCGCCCATCATCTGCCGAACCTCGAACTCGGCGGTGTCGTCCCTGACTTCATCGCGCTGGCTCTCCACGACAACGATACAGTCCGCGATCCGGCCAATCCGGGAGTCCTTCCGGGATGTGATCAGACAGATCCTTGCGCCGATCCCCTTTGCCGTTTCGGTGATGTCGGCCACCGTCTTTGTCTCGCCGGACCCCGAGAAGACCACGATCACGTCCCCCTTCTTCATGGCGGGCGTGATCGTCTCTCCCACCACATAGGACTGCAGCCCCAGGTGCATCAGGCGCATGGCAAAAGCCTTGGCCACCAGGCCCGATCGGCCGGCCCCCATGACATAGATCCGCTGTGCCGTCAGGAGATCGGAGAGAAATCCCGCCACCTCCTGGTCGGAGATGGAGTTTGCAATGGCCCGGATCTTGGAGGCCATCAGACGCATCATGTCCTGGACCGGGTGGTTTTCCATGCGTTCCCAGCCAGTATTCATCACCGGAATACATCATCCTATCGCACCGGTTCTCGGCAGATTTTGGCCGGTTTTCCCTGAGGGATGTCCCGGCACCGCGGCCGGGGTAGTGGGAGTAACAGGGGTTGGGGAAAGGTTCCGGAAAAACCGGGTTCGATATTTGGGGAAACAGGCTGGAAGGGACTATCCTCACAGGGGTGGGACCGGGAGGGGGCTCTGCCCCCTCCCGTTGCCCTCCCCCGGCGAGGATATTCGGGACGGACACGTTCGGGAAATCACCTGCCGGTTCAAACAAGGACAGGGAGCATACCTTTATCCCGCACTTCCCCGCACCCTTTGTCCAGCATGCCCCCGCAGATCACGGACCCGGTGCTCCTCTCCCACATTCAGGACGCCCAGCGGGAGGAGATCACCGAACATGCCATCTATTCCGGCCTTGCCCGGATCACGGCAGAGCCCCGCAACCGGCAGGTGCTGGAGCAGACGGCCGCCGTCGAATACCAGCACTACGAGTACTGGAAACGGCTCACAGGGAAGGAGATCGCTCCCAATCGCCTGCGGGTGACGTTCTTCCTCCTGGTCTGCCGGATCCTGGGCATCACCTTTGGGATCAAACAGCTGGAGCGGGGGGAGCGGAGGATCCAGCAGGTGTACCGGGACCTGTCAGCCAGGATCCCGGACCTGGAGCGGATACTGCAGGATGAGAAGGAACACGAGCGGGAGCTGATCGGGCTCATCAACGAGGAGCGGTTGCGCTACACGGGATCGGTGGTCCTGGGGCTGAATGACGCCCTGGTAGAGCTGACCGGCGCCCTGGCCGGCTTCACCTTTGCCCTCCAGAACCCCCAGATCATTGCAGTCGCCGGGCTCATCACCGGGATCGCCGCCGCCTTTTCCATGGCCGCCGCCGAATACCTCTCCACCAAGTCGGAGGCTGATGGCAGAGACCCCTTCCGGGCCGCAATGTACACCGGGATCACCTACCTGATCACGGTGATTGCCCTCATCTCGCCCTTCCTGGTGCTGGCGAACGTGTACCTCTCCCTCGCAATCACCCTGGCCACCGCGCTTCTCGTTATCCTCTTCTTCTCATACTACATCTCCGTGGCACGGGACCTGCCGTTCCGGAAGCGGTTCTTCGAGATGGCAGGGATCAGCCTGGGGGTGGCCGCCCTCTCCTTCCTGATGGGCGTGCTGGTCCGGATCTTCTTGGGCGTGAACATCTGAGGGGTGCGGGCGGGGGAGAATCTCCATCTCCCTGTTTCCCCGGCCCCCAGAGTCTCCCGGGCCTGAACACCGATGGAACCCCCTATCCTCATCGGGGGAGGGCGACGGGAAAGGGCAGGATCCCCTCCCGGTCCCACCCCCATGAGAAGAGTGTCGCTCCATGTCGGTATCACCGTTGATGTGGGAGGTTTCCCGGAGTCCTTGTCGGTTCCACCCCCGCGAGAGGATAGTCCCTTCAGGTGGGTGTCCTTCGAGAGCGAGATACCACCCAGAATTGCCGCTTACCCCCCGGAAACCCTTTCTCCTC
>JAJRCY010000027.1 GCA_028678715.1 Methanomicrobiales archaeon
CCTTCGGGAGATGCACCGGCAGGAGGGGGACCTGGTGATCCGGGACGGCATCGTCGTCCGGGGGCTCATCATCCGGCACCTGGTGCTTCCCCATGGTCTCGCCGGTACTGACATGGTGATGGGGTTCATCGCTGACGAACTCTCCCGGGACTCCTACGTGAACGTCATGCCCCAGTACCGGCCCTGCGGCCGTATCTTCGATGATGCCCTCGAGCCCCTCTACCGGGAGCTCCAGCAGCCCCTCCGGCTGGCGGAGTTCAGGGAAGCCATCCAGATCGCCCGGCGCCACGGGCTGCACCGGGGATTCCAGTACGGGTGGGGAAAAACAGAGGATATTTAATCGGCGGGAGTGAACGTCTTTCAACGGGGTGGGTTGCCATGGGTGAGCCGGTCTTCTTCGCACTCTCGGAGAGAAACCAGCGCCAGAAGAACGAGGACGCTCTCTATGCCGCCCGGGTGGAGGATTACGCGGTCTTCGGCGTGGCAGACGGCCTCGGCGGGCATGCCCACGGGGAGGTCGCCGCGGGGAAGGCCATCGCCGAGATCCGGCAGATCGCCACCAGCAGGATCTTCTCCGGGCGCCCGTCCGACCTCCTCTCCCGGGCCTTCGACGTGGCCAACCACCGGATCGCCACCTACAACCAGGAGCACCGGGTGAACTCCGCCACCACCCTTGTGGCTGCCATCGTCCATGTCCACGGGAGATGCACGATTGCCAACTACGGCGACTGCAGGGCCTACGTGATAGGGAAGGACGGGATCTGGCACACCCGGGACCACAGCTTCGTGCAGCAGCTGATCGAGTCGGGCATGCTCAAAGAGGAGGATTCCTTCCGGCACCCCCACAGCAACATCCTGACCCAGGCCCTGGGGCTGGACCTGCGGGCCTTCCCCGACATCTATGAACGGGACGTGAAGGGGAAGGTGCTGATCCTCTCCTCCGACGGCATGCACGACTTTGTTCGGCCCGAACGGATCCGGGAGATCGCCCTCCGCCACGATCCCGCCGAGGCAGCGGAGCTCCTGGTCCGGGAAGCTGTCGCCGGCGGGAGCACGGACAACATCACGGTGATCCTCTCCCGGTGGTGAGATCTCTGCAAAGGAGAGGCGCAGGGGAGGTTCAGGTTCGCGGACGTTCTCCCAGCTGGCGGCAGGCCTGAACGATGGCGTCTCTCACGGACGGAGAGGATTCCCGCGCCAGCCGGTGCCGGAGGGACTTGATCGCACCGGGATCACCGATGGCACCCAGGGACCCGGCCGCGATCCTGCGCACGTACTCGTTCTCGTCCTCCAGGGCCCTGCAGAGCCCTGCGACGGCCCCCGGGCACCGCTGGAGGCCCAGCCCCTTGGCCGCCATGTAACGCACGTGGTCCCGTGGATCCTCCAGGGCGCCGGTGAGCGCGCTGCAGACCCGGGGATCGTGAATCTGCCCCAGGGCCTCCGCCGCCCTGTACCGGACCTCCCACCGGGGATCCCGGAGGGTGGTGACCAGGAGATCACCAGCAGGAGATCCGATGGCCGCCAGGTCTGCAACGGCCCGGGCACGGACCTGCTTCTCCGGGGCGTGGAGGGCTGCCAGCAACCCCGTGATCCTTGAACGTCCGTCCGTCTCCGGCGAGTTCCTCACGCCCATCCGGTCTCCCGCCCTATTTTGTGAGCCCCAGCCAGACGAGGAAGACCCCGAACCCGACAAAGATCAGAATCGCCACCGTTCCGATAGGGAATTGCCGTGGCACGAGGAGACCCAGCACTCCCACCAGGACCAGGAGGAGCCCCATGCCGATGACCGGAATGCCGCTTTTGATGGCGTAGATCCGGGTGATCGGGCACCCCTCTCCTTCCTGCACCGCTCTCACGCCCCTACCTCGAACCCGTCCAGGATGCCCCAGAAGAACTCGTGCTTGTGCTTCTTCAGCCAGTCGTAGGTCCGGATGAACCGGTCCTCCTTCCTGGTCTCGAACTCGAACTTGCAGTGGGTGAGGGCGATGAGAAATCCCTTCTCCTTCTCCCGCCGGGCGATGTCCAGGAACCCGCCGGAGTCCAGGCTCTGCAGCACCTCGAAGACGTCCCGCGGCACCCGGATCTTTGCTGTCATCTGCCTTCCGTCAGTCCCCTGTCCGCTCCGTATTCCGGAATACTCCCATGAACTATATATATCCGGTGATCCGGGAACCGGATCCCTGCAGGATCCTGCACCCCGCCCCTACGGCGTCCGGGACCGGTCAGGTGCCAGGAACCCTGCGGACGGGGTATCCCGGATCCACCCGATGTCGGACCTGTACAGCTCCCGGAGGTCCCGCAGGCCCAGCCGGAGCATCGCCACCCGGCTCACCCCCAGGCCCCATGCCAGTACCGGATGCTCTATCCCCCACGGTGCCGTCACCTCCTTCCGGAAGATGCCCGCGCCGCCCAGCTCCACCCAGCCCAGCCCGTCCACGTACACCTCGGGCTCCACGGACGGCTCGGTGTACGGGAAGTAGCCGGGCCGGAACCGCACGTCGTGAAAGCCCATCCGGACATAGAACTCCCTGAGGTAGCCCAGCAGGTGCCGGAAGTTCACTCCCCGGTCCATGACGATCCCCTCCAGCTGCTCGAACTCGGGGAGGTGGGTGGAGTCGATGGCCTCCCGCCGGTACACCCTCCCGATGGCAAAGGCCTTCACCGGCGGCTCCGGGTGGAGGGCCAGGTGCTGGATCGAGAGGAGGGTGGTGTGGGTCCGGAGCACGCACTGCTCTGCCTTCTCTGTGCTCCAGGTGCCGCCCCAGCCGGTGGAATCGATTCCGCCTCCCTGCTCGTGCATCTCCCGCACCTTCTCGGCCCCGGGAGGGAGAGGCTCCTTCTGGCCCAGGTAGAAGGTGTCCTGCATCTCCCGGGCAGGGTGGTCCTGGGGCTGGAAGAGGGCATCGAAGTTCCAGAAGGCGGACTGGACGATGTCACCGTAGAGCTCGGTGAACCCCATCTCCAGGAGGACCATCCGCATCTCCTCCATCAGGCCCTGGTACGGGTGCACCTTGCCCGGGTATACCCGCCGGGGCGGGGTGTCCACCCGGTAGCGCCGGAGAGGGAGATCCTTCCAGGCGCCGGAGACGATCTGGTCCCGGGTGAGCGTCCCCACCTCCTCCCGCAGGTCGATGCCGGAGGCGAGAAGCGATCTTCCTGCAGCGGTGAGGGCGACCCGGTACGTGACCGTCTCCTGCGGCTCCAGGATTCCACGGTCCGCGAGCATGGAGGCCCCTTCTCCGGCCGGCTCCGGGGCTGCCAGGGCCTCCTCATCGGGCCCCATCGGGGCGTTCCCGGTCTTCTCCACCGTCCCGCCCCGGATGGAGACCCAGCCCTTCTTCTTCATCCAGCCGATCCCGATCCGGGCCAGCGGGTGCCGCTGCAGGTCCTTCACCGGTAGGGATCCCGAGAAGGAGTCCAGCAGCTGCCGCTCGGGGAGTCCCCCCGCCGCCGCGTACGCCTTCCCCTCGCCGGTGAGGGTGTACCGTGTCCGGACCTCCCTTGTGACCTCTGCGAGGCCGCGCCCGCTGCAGAGGTGGGCGTACTGAAGCGCCGCTTCCGGTGTTGCCCCCAGTTCCCGCGCGATCTCCTCCACCGTGGCCGCAGCCCGGTCTTCCAGGGCGGCGAGCAGCCTTTTTTCATTCAGTGACAGGTCCATGGGATCATCCCTCCCCCGGGAGCTCCACCGCGTCCATCTTCTCCCGGAAGTCCCTGAGAAACGCCTTCACCCGCTCCAGGGTCGCCTTCTTGCAGGGCCCGCAGAGGAGTTCGCCGGCTCTGCAGGCCCGGTGGATCTCCCGCAGCTCGGCATCGTCCTCCACCATGTGAAAGAGGTTCAGCAGGTACGCGGAGCACCGGTCCGGCTCGCCGCCCAGGCGGCGCTGCTCCTCGACAGTGGCCCTCCCGCCGGTGAGGGTGTTCATCACCTTCTTCTTCACGCTCTCGTCCGGCTCGACAAAGGTGAAGAGGCTCTCGGGAACCGATGAGGACATCTTGCCGCCCTGGAGCCCGGGCATGAAGATGTGGTAGGTGGAGGACGGGGTATAGAAAGCGCACCCGCCCCGGCCCCGCTCGATCCGCCGCACCTCGTCTGCCACCCTCTCGTAGGAGGCCCCTTTCACGTCAATGTGCCCCTCGTACCGCCTCGAGCCCGGGAAGGCCCGGTGGACCATGGCCACCGCCTCGTCGGGCGCGTTCTTGGACCGGACGCTGATGCAGTCCCCCCGGTCCTCCACCGTGAACATCCGGAGCTTGTGGGCGATCCCCCGGGTCAGGCGGAGGTGGGGGTCCTGGTCCACGCCCACAGGGACAACGGTGGGGGCAGGGCCCGCGTCCACCTGGGGGTAGAGGATATCGGCCACCTGGGTGATCACCGAGACCGGGTGCGCGAGGGTGGTGTCGGGCCCGAACCCGTAGATGGCCGTGAGCTCCGAGAAGTTCACCTTTGTCGCGGCCTCGAAGGCCAGGTCCTGGAGCCGGGCGTTCCGGCTCTGGTAATAGGAGACGCCCCGGTAGCCAAGGGCACAGAGGCAGCGGAGGTACTCCTCCCCGAACTTCCGGCACTCTTCCCAGGAGGTCCCCCGCACCGCGTGGGCCTCCCGGTCCGCGATGGCGATGTAGCCCTTCCCGCCCATCTGCGTGTGCCAGACCACCTCCTTCATCACCATCAGGTGCCCCAGGTGCGGATGGCCCGAGGGCATGAAACCGGTCATCACGTAGAAGGGGGTGTGCTCCCGCATCGCCTTCGCGATGATGCCGTAGTCCCGGTGCCCCTTCACGATCCCCCGGGTGAAGAACGCCGGAGGGCTGGGGATCTCCGGGAGCACCGTCTCGATGGGCTCGATGCCGAACTCGGCAAAGAGCGCCGGGTAGTCCACCTCCTGCGCATTGCCCCACGGGCTGATCCCGGCCGGTTGATTCCCCGCGTTCACAGCTTGATTCTCCCGAACTCGATGTAGCGGATGCCTTTCTCCTGTACGCACCCAAACAACATCTTCTTTTTGACACTGTGCGCGAGCCGCACGGACCGTGCAATGGCGGACATCGGGAGCCGCACGCCGGGAGGGAGGGCATGGACCAGCAGGTCCGAGTGGGTCTTGTCGCCAGTGTAGACCCGGAAGTGGTGCCCGAACTTGTAGCCGGTCCGGGGGGTGTACCCCCTTCTCCGCAGGTCCGAGTACACCTGCGCCTTCTCCCGGATCTCGCTGTCGGTTGCGGCCGCCCGGTTGAGCAGCGCGGAGGGTGTGAGGTGGCCCTCCGGTTCCGGGACCGTGAGGATGCCTTCCTGCACCAGGTGATATGCTTCCGCGGGGGAGAGGAGGAGCCGCTGCTCGTCCAGGCGGGTGCCATACCACTGCCGGGCCAGGGCATCCGCGTCCTCTCCCCGTATCATCACCGCCGTACCCAGGGGTTCTCCCATTGTATGCACCGCCTCCGCCACCTTCCCCATCTCGGGGAGGACCGAGGCCTTCACCCCGTAGTAGGTGAGCTCGTCCTCGTCGTCCACGACGGCCAGCACGTACTCCTTGCGCATGTGGGAGGAGGTGGCAACCTCGGCACCCGCCGCCTCGAAGTCCACGAGATCCCGCTCCGAAACTACCCGGACCAGGTACCGGGTCTTCCCGGAGCCGGGCCGGTCCCCCCGGCGGAAGACCCGGTAATCCTGCGGCCCCGGCTGCACCGCGTAGCCCCGCTCCCTCAGGTCCCGGTACACCAGGAAAGAGCGCAGGAACGGCCCCGAGCCCGAGAATCGGGCCAGCAGCCGGTCAAAGTCCCACCCCTCCACCTCGATCTTCTGCCGCTGGAGCAGGTAGAGGGCCTCCTCGGGGGCCAGCCGGAGTCCGCCTGCCTCCACCCTGCCGTAGCCCCCCTGCTGGTGGAGGGAGAGGGCTTCAGGGCCCAGCCGGACCGCGGTCCCGTCGAGAGTCGCGTTCACTGGAGAAAGGGTATGTCGGGGGCGTTATTTATACCAGCGCGTGCCCACCCCGCGGATGCTGGGGAAAAATCCTTCTTTTCGTGAGAGGGATGGTTCAAGAGAAGATTATGACTGGAGAGACGCTCGAGGGGGAGACCTCGCGGTCCCCCCGCCGCGTGGGCGCCCCCCCCGTGAGGATGGAGGTGATCGTCGGTTTCCCATATTGGATTGATTCCGGTAAAGGATGGAACATCCCATCAACCGCGGGGGATGCCCACGCGGCGGGGGCGAGCCCCCAAGAGCGTCCCAGTCGTAATCGGTGAATACGGAGTACTATCACCTCGTCTGCCAGAAATACTTCAGGGATTTACCCTGCGAGTTCCCGCACCTTCGCCAGGTTGCCCCGGTCGTCCCTCCGGTCGTCCACCGGGGTCTCGCAGATCAGGGGCAGCTTCCGGAGGACCGGGTGGTGCAGGATTGCCCGGAACCCCGCCTCGCCGATGCTCCCCATGCCGATATGCTCATGCCGGTCCAGCCGGCCCCCGAGCTCACCCCGGGCATCGTTCAGGTGCACCACCTTCAGGAGGGAGAAGCCAATCAATTCCCTGAATTGGTCCATGGTCTGCCCCAGCGCATCCTCTGTCCGCAGATCATATCCCGCGGCGAATGCATGGCAGGTGTCAAAGCAGACCCCCACCCGCTTCTTCTCGTCTACACCGTCCAGGATCCTCCGGATGTCCTCGAAGGTGCCGCCCACCGAGTTCTTCTCCCCCGCGGTGGTCTCCAGGAGGAGCATCACCTTCCCCTCGGCTTCACCCAAGGCCCGGTTGACGGCCCCGGTGACATGCCTGTACCCCGCCTCCATCCCTTCTCCCATGTGGTGCCCGAGATGGGTGACCAGGTACGGGATGCCCAGCTGATCGCACCGCTGCAGCTCGGTGGTGAGGGTGGCCACCGACTGCCCATAGATCTCCTCCTTCGGGGAGGCCAGGTTCGGGAGATACGGCATGTGGTCCACGGCAGGGCCGATCCCGCTTGCCCCCATGTTGCCCCGGAAGGCATCGGTCTCCTCCGGCGCGAGATCCTTGAACTTCCAGCCCCGTGGGTTCCGGGAGAAGATCTGGAAGGTATCGCAGCCGGCATCCATTGCCCGCTCGACGGAAGCGGCAATGGAGCCTGCAATGGAGACATGTACCCCTACCTTTACCATCCGGAACAGTCCTCATGAGTCTTTCCGCACGAGAGGGTGAAAAAGGATGCTATCTATCCGAATGCTTATCCCCAACCCCTTGGAGAGCTCTATCATGCCGGGGGAAGAGACTGGACCGGGGGAAGGGTCCCTGCACGGATCTCCACCGCCTCCCGTCACCACCATCTTCTCCGCGTTCCTCCTTCTCGGTGCCACCGCCTTCGGCGGGCCGGCCATGGTCCCGCATATCGGGAGGATGGCCGTGGAACGGGAGGGATGGTTGACCGATGGGGAATTCCGGAACGGTGTCGCCCTCTGCCAGTCCATCCCGGGGGCGACCGCCATCCAGATGGCCGGGTACGTGGGCTATCGTCTCCGGGGTATCCCCGGGGCCCTGGCCGCCTACACGGCATTTGCTCTCCCCGCGTTCCTGGTGGTGATGGTCCTCTCCGCGCTCTACGTGCAGGCATCCGGCATGCCCCTCGCCGTCTCCCTGCTGCAGGGCCTCCGGGCGGTTGTGGTGGCGATTGTCGCCCATGCGGCGCTGGGCTTCGCCCGCGCCTCTCTCACGGGCAGGGCCCGGGTCCTGATCGCAGCTGTCGTCTTTGCCCTGTTCCTGGTGGGGATCCACCCGATCCCGGTCATCGGCCTTGCGGCGGTGCTCGGGCTGGTCCTCATGAGGAGGGAGGCCATCCCTGCGGCGACCGGGGGAGAGAAGCCTTCCGCCGGGCACGGGAAGCCGTACCTCGCGCTGGTCGGGATCACCATGGCTGGCCTTGTGATTCTCTGGTACCTTGCCCCGCAGCTCTTTGATATCGCCTCGGTCTTCTTCCGGGTGGACCTCTTTGCCTTCGGCGGAGGCCTCGCCGCACTGCCGGTGATGTACCACGAGGTGGTGGCTGTCAGGGGATGGGTTGCGCCCCAGGCATTCCTGGATGGGATCGCCATCGGCCAGGTCACGCCAGGGCCCATCGTCATCACCGCCACGTTCCTGGGCTACCTGGTGGCAGGGATCCCGGGAGCCGTCGTGGCCACCCTGGCCATCTTCACCCCGTCATTCCTTGTGGTGGTGGGGACGATCCCGTACTTTGACCGGATCCGCACATCCCCCCGGCTGATCCACGCCCTGGGCGGGATCGTCTGCTCCTTTGCCGGCCTGCTCTTCACGGTGGCGATACGGTTTGCCCTGGACATGGGCTGGACGGTGCCTCTCGCCATTATCTGCATCGCCGGATTTGTGGCACTGGCCAGGGGGATCGGGGTGCACTGGGTCGTGGCCGGAGCGGTGGCGGCCTCGCTGCTGTCGGCCACCTTTCTCTGATATCCCCCTTGGGTGGCTTCACTGCCCGCCAGATGATCTCCCCCGGACACTCACCCCTGTCCAAGGTACTCAAGTAGAATGAGGAACCACTGACGCGTGCCAGGAGGTGGATCCCATGGCAACAGTCACACAGGACATGGTCAGGAAGTCGGGTGTTGACCTGGAGAAGCTGGTGGACCTGCGGGTGAAGAATGCCTCTGCAGAGCAGTTCCTCCGTTGATGCGGGCCGGGGATACCCCCCCGACTCTTTTTCGCGAATGCTTCCCTAACAGAAACACGGATATCCCGGAAAGGGTCTACCCTCCGGGCAGGATGCCACGAAACCCCCCGCGGCGGCTGGATGAGGACCCCTGATGCTCTCGTTCTTCTTCTCTCTGGACCCGGTGGCCCAAGCGCTCCTAGCCGGATGCTTCACCTGGAGCGTCACCGCCCTCGGGGCGTCCGCCGTCTTCCTGACCCGATCGGTGAACCAGCGGCTGCTCGACGGCATGATGGGGTTTGCCGCCGGGGTGATGATCTCGGCCAGCTTCTGGTCCCTGCTGATCCCCTCCATCGCCATGGCGGAGGAGACCGGGGCGGTCCCCTGGATCCCCGCGGCGGCAGGGTTCGCGGCCGGGTGGCTCTTCATCCTGGTCCTGGACCGGCTGGTCCCGCACCTGCACATCGGCTTTCCCGAGGAGAAGGCGGAGGGGCCGAAGACCTCCCTGCGCCGCACGACCCTGCTCGTGATGGCCATCACGCTCCACAACATCCCGGAGGGCCTCGCCATCGGGGTCGCGTTCGGGGCTATCGGGA
>JAJRCY010000028.1 GCA_028678715.1 Methanomicrobiales archaeon
CATCACCAGGGGCTGCTTCTCGTTCAGCTTCCGGTGGAGCACCCGGGTATGGGCCGGGATCACCACGTACTGCCGGGGGTCCCGGTGGAACTCGCCCTTCCGGTGCCCGGTGCTCACCGGGCCGAGGGCTACATCGGACCGGGAATGGCAGATCCGGGTGGTGGGGCGGAAGAGGACCGGGAGGCCAAGAGATTCAGAGATAGCGAAGGCGTCGATGAGCATGTCGTGGGCCTCCTGGGCGGAGGCCGGGTCCAGGCAGGGGACCTGTGCGAACTTCGCGTAGCACCGGCTGTCCTGCTCGTTCTGGGAGGAGTGGGCGAAGGGGTCGTCGGCGCTCATGATCACGAAGCCGCCGGTCACCCCCGTGGAGGAGGAGGTCATCAGCGGGTCGGCGGCCACGTTCAGACCCACGTGCTTCATGGTGGCCATCGCACGCTGCCCGCACCAGGCGGCGGCCAGGGCGTTCTCGAAGGCCACCTTCTCGTTCACCGACCATTCCACGTGCAGCTCCCGCTCCTTCTGGACCCGCAGGATATCGATCACCTCGGACGAGGGGGTGCCGGGATAGCCGGCCACGAGATCCGCTCCTGCCTCCAGGGCAGCGTGGGCGATCGCCTCGTTCCCCAGCATATAACGCCGTTCCATACGAAAAGCCCCTGAAATCCCCTTGCCTTCGGGGAACTCTCTTCCTTTGATTCTTCATTCATAATCTATAAAAACTCATGTGCTCTATTATACCGGGTGACCACCCGAGGGCCCGTAGCATAGCCTGGTGGTGCACCCGGCTGATAACCGGGAGGTCGTGCGTTCGAACCGCACCGGGCCCATATTCTTTGTCCTCTCGGGGTGACAGGAGTGGATCAGAACCAGAAACGGATCCTTGCCGCAGGCTTGCTCGTCTGCGTGGCGGTGGCGATTTTTCAGATATATTTTGCCCTCATCCTCCTCGTGATCCTGATCACCGTCCTGATCAGCCTGCAGATCATGCGGGAGACCCGGGGCTTTCCGGACATCACCTGCCGGCTCCAGGAGGACGCCAAGGGGATCGCGGTCCGCAACCGGGGTAATGCGAAGGCCGTGGCCATCCACCTGGCGGTCGTGCCCCTGGACCTGGAATTCGATATCCCCCCCCTGGAACCGGAGGAGACCACCACCCTTGCGGTGCCCCACATGATCAGCGAGGCAAAGGCGGTCATCACCTTTGAAAATGAGGCGGGGCGGAAGTACTCCCGCACCGTCATGGTCTCGGCAACGGGAGAGGGCGAGGAGGACCTGCTGAAGCCCATGATCCCCCTCTTCGGCTGGAAGTGAGGGTACTCACACCGCGATATAGTCCAGCACCCGGCCAAGGGCCTCGACGAGGTCCTGCTGGTCCTTCAGGTAATCCTTCATGGCCCGGTACAGCATGAACATGATCTCCAGGCCGTAGATGTCCAGCACCTGGTCGGCCGTGAGGGGATTTAAGTACGAGTCCAGCAGGAACCCATTGGAGCTGTACATGATCTCGTAGAACTTCCCCTCATCGGAGAGCACGCAGAACTGATCCGTCACCTTCTTGCTGGCATCGTCGGGACGGTAGGGGGCCGGCTCGGTCTTGCCCAGGATAATCATCTTCCGGGGATAGTACTGGGCATCGTACGGCTCCCCCTTGCTGTCCAGCTTGGCCCGGTCCACCATGGTCATACCGATCCGCTGAATCACCGGAACCGTGGTCTTCCCCATCTTTGCGAGGAGCGGTGCCGCCTTCCCCTTCACCTCTGCCGAGAGCGGGGTGCTCTTCCGGTTCATCTCCTCCACCATCTCCAGGAGTTGATCAAATCCCTTCTCGATAATGTCCATGGGCCACTCCCCCGGTACCATCCACCCCGGCCCATGAATACCTATCGTTCCCCGTGGCCAGGCCTGTATTAAAAAGTTGGATGGAGGGCAACTTTTATGGGGTTGGGGGCATGATACCCCTGCATGCAGGAGATCCACGGGCTGGAGCTCCCGCCACGGAAGACCCGGTACCTGGTCTTCCTCTACCGGAAGGGCGGCTGTGCGAAGGTGGGGGAGCTGTCGGAGGAGTTCCGGGTGGACCCCTCCACCGTCACCAAGTCCATCGCCGATCTCACCACCCGGGGCTACCTCTCCCACCGCCCCTACGGGGGGGTGGAGCTGACGGAGGAGGGGACACGGTATGCCCGGTTCCTGCTCCGCCGGCACCGGATCCTGGGGCTGCTCCTTTCCCACTTCGGTTTTCCCCCGGAGGATGCGTGCCGCGAGGCTTCACGTTTCGAGAGCTATGTCTCCCGGGTCGCGGTGGACCGGATCTGTGCCTCCATGGGCCACCCGGTGATGGGCGTGTGCGGCGAGATCTCCCGTGACAGCGACTGCTGTCCGGAGCATGAATGACAGCAGAGGACGTGGCGGACAGGGGTATACCCCCCGTTGACCGCGGGGGAACTCCATGACCAGGGGATGGACGGGCAGCCACCTGCCGGACCCGGACCTGATCACCTGGTACGGGGAGAACGGCAGGTCGTTCCTGTCCCTGCTCTCGCCATGGACCAGGGTGACCCTGCTGATCGGTGTCGTGGTTCTCGTCACGGTCATCCCTTCTTCCCTTCTCCTGGCAGTCCTGTACCTGGTCATCCTCCTCTTTACCCGGGCGGCAGGTCTTCCGGCCAGGCAGATCCTCTCCTGGTCCGTGATCCCCGCCCTCGCGGTCCTCTCGCTCGTCCTGCTTCTCATATGGGGAGAACCCGGTACCCCGCTTCTGGCGGTGCCTCTCGGTGGCATGACCCTCAGGCTCACTGACCGGGGTCTGCTGCTCGCCATCACGCTTCTCCTCCGTGCGCTCATCTCCTTCACCGCCTCCCTGCTCTTTCTTGCGACCACCCGCTCCACCCACCTCGCCGCGGTCGTCTCCCGCATCTTCCCCTATCCTGCCGACCAGATCCTCCTCCTCGCCTACCGGTTCCTCTTCGTGACGCTCTCCATGGTCCGTTCCCTGCTGAAGTCCCTGTGGTCCCGGGGGGGGAGCCTGCTCTCGAGCGCGGGGAGGCAGAGCAGGGTCTTTGCCGACGCCGGGGCGCTGGTCTTCCTCCGCTCCTATGACCGGGCCGAACGGATCGGCAAGGCCATGGAGAGCAGGGGATACAACGGAATGTACCGGGTGCGTACGGAACTGCCCCCGCCGGGCATGCGCGACGCCCTTGTCCTGCTCGGTGCAGGGGGGTTCGGGGTCCTGCTCCTGGCAGCCACCATCACGGGGGCGGTTCCATGAACGACAGGGAACACGCTGCCGGGGAGATCCTGCCGCCCTGCGCCCCGCCACGGCCGGAGCAGCGGGAACTGCTCCACGTGGACTGCGCGAGCCACGTGTACCCTGACGGCACGCAGGGCATCCACGGCATGTGTTTCCGGGTCTATGAAGGGGAGATCGTGGCGCTCTGCGGTCCGAACGGCGCCGGGAAATCGACCCTCATCGAACACTTAAACGGCCTCCTGCAGCCATCCTCCGGGCGGGTCACCGTGCTGGGGAAGGATGCCGGTACCGGCGGGGAGCAGGAGCTCTGGCGGCTGGTGGGAGTGGTCTTCCAGCGATCCGATGACCAGCTCTTTGCCCCCACGGTCCTAGACGACGTCATGTTCGGGCCGGTGAACCTGGGCCTCGCCCCGGAACAGGCGGCCGCGATAGCCCGGAAAGCCCTGGCAGCGGTCGGTGCAGGGGACCTGGAGGGGAAGATGCCGGCCTACCTGAGCGGAGGTCAGAAACGGCTCGTGGCGATTGCCGGGATCCTGGCCATGAACCCCCGGATCATCGCATTCGATGAGCCCACGTCAGACCTGGACCCTGTCCACTGCGCGATCATCGAGCAGATCATCCGAGATCTGCGGGATCGGAGGGGGATCAGCGTCGTGATCGCCACCCACGACCTGGATCTGGCGGCACGCCTTGCCGACCGGGTCTGCCTGGTGAAGAACGGCTCCATCACCGCGGAGGGCGATCCGAGAGCTATCTTCTACAATGCACCGCTCCTCCGTGACGCAGGGCTCCTGGAGCCCTCCTTCGTCGGGTTCTACCGGGATCTCTGCAGGGCGCGGGGGATCGACCCTGCAGACCGGCCGCTCACGCGGGAGGAGGTGGCCCAGTCGTGCCAGTGCATGACGGCGGGGGAAGATCCCGCTAGGAAAAAGTTGGAGTGAGGCCAAAATGTCGTGCAGATGTCACGGGGTGATCCGCCCGGGGATTTCCCGGGAGGACCGGCGGAGGGTGTGAGCCATGGCCCATATCCATCTTCAGGACGGGGCGTTCTCCCTCCCCTTCACGCTGCTCTGGTGGGCGGTGGCCCTGATCCTGCTCGGCGCCTGCCTCTACCGTCTCAGGACGGCAGGCCGGCTTTCGGGCAGGCAGATCACCACGGCGGCCCTCTGCACCGCCGCGGCATTCGCCGTCTTCCAGGTCAGCCTGCCCCTCTTTGGCGGGATCCACCTGACCCTGACCCCGCTCGTGGGGATTCTGGCGGGACCGGTCACCGGGTGCGTGATCGTTTTCCTCGTGAACATCCTCTCCGCGGCCACCGGCCACGGCGGCTGGGGGCTGGTCGGGGCCAACACGCTCGTGAGTCTCGCCGAGGTGACCGTGGCAGCCCTGCTCTTCGCCGGGCTGCGCCGCATGGACGCAACACCGGGGGTGCGGGCAGGGATCGCGACGCTCGTTGCTCTCGCCGCAGGCAACGCCGCGATGATCGGGATCATCCTGGTCTCCGGCATCCAGGGGGTCACGCAGACGGCCTTCTCGCTGCTGGCCGGGCTCTCCCTCATCGCCTTGGTGAACATGGGTGCGGCAGTGATCGAATCCCTGGTCACCGCCCTGATGATCTCGTACATCGCCCGGGTAGGACCCGTGCTCCTCGGGGAGAAGGAACCATGAACAGCGGCTGCAGGATCACCGCAGGGCCGCTGTGCTTCCTCCTTCCCCTGTCCCTCAGGAGACGCGGTACCCTTTCTGCTCCAGGAACCGCTGCAACTGCTCTTCTGCATCGGGCGATGTCAGGGTGACGGCCCGCACCGCCTCATCCCATGCAGCCCGGAGCCCCGGGTCATCCGAAAAGAGACCGAAGGTGCCGTGCACCTTCCCGATCTCCTTTCCCTCCTGGCGGGAGATCCGCAGGATCACGCACCGGTAGGCCCTGCACTGCACCGGGCGGGTATCATGGATGGTGCAGACGATCTGGGGCCCGGCCGGCCGGAGGAAGGGGCAGGCACGGGGGTGCGCCTCCGGGAAACTCCGGTCCCGGAAGAGATCCCGCTTGTCCTCGTCGATACGGGCCGTGAATTCGGTCCCGGTTGAGACCGCGCAGCAGGCAAACTCGAACGGGGCAGCCTCCCGCTCGATCACCAGGTAGTCACCCAGATACCTGCAGCAGCTCCCGCACCGGGCGCAGGTGAATGCCATCCAGTACTCACTGCTCTTTCCTCTCACTTGTGCCTTCCGACGTTAGTTTTCCCCTGCCGCGCTCCTTCGGTTGTCTTGTCCGAATGTTCCGCGGAATGCGAGATTGAGTGATTCTTACTGCTGGTACGCTCTCGGGGGCTCCGCCCCCACCGCGTAGGCACCCCCCGCGGTTTTCCGGGGACATGAGGTTCACCCGGTACCGCTGACCGAAGGACCGACTATCCTCATCGGGGGAGGGGCCGGGAGGGGGCAGGCCCCCTCCCGGCATAATAATAAGAGCAGACCTTATGCGCAGATCTGAGGAAACCATGGCTCACCCCCTCTCCTCACGGGGGGCGCCCACGCGGCGGGGGGGGACCGCAGGTCCCCCCCTGGAGCGTCCCGGTACCTGTTCTGCTGGGGAAAAACCGGAATCATCTTCCCCCCGAGACAGTCCCCCGATCCCCGCATCCTCGGGGGGGAGAGGAGCATAACGCTTAAAAACGGGCATCGCAACGGGTACAGTGAGATGATCCGGGTCGGCCTGATGGGGTGCGGGAACGTCGGCCATATCATTGCCACCCAGCAGAGCGGGGTGGAGATCCTGGCCCTGTACGACAGAATCCCCGAACGGGCCGAGGAGCTGGCCCGGGCCTGCGGGGGAAGGGCGTTCTCGGATTTCGCGTCGTTCATCCGTGCCCCCTTCACCCTGGTGGTGGAGGCTGCGTCGGTGGAAGCGGTCCAGGAGTACGGCGAGGAGATCCTGGCCCGGGGAAAGGACCTGGTGATGCTCTCTGTCGGGGCGATGGCGGATCCTGAGTTCCGGGAGCGGATCGTGAGCCGGGCACGCCGTGAGGGGAGAAGGATCTACATCCCCAGCGGGGCAATCCTCGGGCTGGACAACCTGAAGGTGGGCAGGATCGCCCCCTTCGACCACCTGCTGCTCCGGACCACCAAGCACCCCTCCTCCCTGAAGATCCGGGCCGACCGGAAGATGATGATCTTCTCCGGGAAGGCCAACGACTGTATCCGCCAGTTCCCCAAGAACATCAACGTGGCCGTGGCCCTGGGACTGGCCGCGGGGAGGGATGCTGACGTGGAGATCTGGGTGGACCCGGATGCCACGCGCAACATCCATGAGATCGAGGGACGGGGGCCGTTCGGAGACGTGTACATCCGGGTCAGCAACATCCCGAGCCCGGACAACCCGGCCACCAGCTATCTGGCCGCGCTCTCCATCCTCACGCTCCTGCGCAACCTGGAGGAGCCACTGGTGGTCGGCACATGAAATGGCTGCCTGTGGTCGGCGCCTGATGGGCTGCCGGTGCTCGGCACCCGGAAGGGGAGAGGGTGAGTGAAGGGAGAACCGGCGGCGCCGTGCCGGGTGGCGGAGCGGTTCGGGGAGATCCTTCTCCGTGAGGAGATCTGCCGGCTCAGGGACGAGCGGAGGTCGCTGATCCTGGTCCACTGCGACCAGCCGGATGCGGTGAAGGGAGCCGCCGACATGGTGGGGGACGACATCGCCCTGCTCCTCGCGGCGTCCGCATCGGGAGCCCGGGAGCTGGTGGTCTGCGCTCCCCGCGTCATTGCGGAGACGGTGCAGCTCCTCCTTCCGGATGCCCGGGTGATCCTGCCGGTACCGGAGGCCACCTGCCCGCAGGGGGAGGAGATCATCCCCGCAGATCTCCAGGCGGCACGACGGGAGCACCCCGGTGCTGCCCTTGTCATTGACGTGAGGAGCCCCGTGGAGTCCAAGGTACTCGCCGACATCACCTGCACGCCGGATACGATCGCGGAGGTGGTGGAGTCCCTGGAGGAGGAACAGGTGCTCGTGGCCCTCCCGGGACTGGACCCGGCCGTCCTCCAGGAGGCGCGGGCAGGGGGAAAGGAGATCCTCGCCGTGCCACCCCGTTCCGTGGGAGGAGGGGAGGGCTGCCCTGACAGCGGAGCCCGAACTGCGTCCCCCGGAGAGTCAGTGCCGGGGGAGGAATCTGCCCTTCCGGGGAATGCCGTAGCGGAAGGAGGCTTTTTCCCCCGGCACTGCACCATCTGCCATGGGATGAGGCAGACAACGCTACCGGACCTGTACCGCAGCCTGATCACCGGCGGGCCCTGGGTGGAACTCCCCGGGACCCTTCTCCCTGCAGCCCGCCAGCCGGTGCTCCGGATGATGGACGTTGTGAGGCGCCGGCCATGATTCCGCTTGCGGAACTCCTCCGGTTCATTGCCGAGGACTCTCCCCGGGGAGACCTCACCACGGATACTCTCGCCCCCCTGGGCAGGTGCCGTGCACGGATCTTTCTCCGTGAGCCGGGGGTGGCTGCAGGGGTTGAGGAGGCCGCCACCCTCTTCTCCCACTTCGGGGTGAAGGTCCTCCGCGCCGTCCCGGATGGCATGAGGGTGGAAGCGGATGCCCCCCTCATGAACCTGGAGGGGGATGCAGCCCCGGTCCTTCTCGTGGAACGCAGCGCCCTGAACCTGATCGCCCGGATGAGCGGTATCGCCACCATGACCCGTGCCCTGGTGGAGACGGCACGTCGCGTGAATCCCTCCGTCCGGGTGGCCGCGACCCGGAAGACCGCTCCCGGCCTCCGCCTCCTGGACAAGAAGGCCGTGGTGCTGGGCGGGGGGGATCCCCACCGGGCCACCCTCTCGGACAGGATCCTGATCAAGGACAACCACCTGGCACTGATCCCCCTCACGGAAGCCATCCAGAGGGCCAGGGCCCGGATGGCCGGGACAGCGATCGAGGTGGAGGTCACTACTCTCACCGATGCCCTCACGGCAGCGGAGCAGGGTGCCGACATGATCATGCTGGACAACATGGACCCGTGGACCATCCGGACCGTTCTTGCCACCCTGCGGGAGCGGGGCCTCCGGGAACGGGTGGGGATCGAGATTTCGGGCGGGATCACCCCGGAGAATATCGCCGGGTACGCGGCTCTCGGTGCCGATGTGATCAGCATCGGCCGGCTGACCCACTCCGTGCGGTCCCTGGACGTGAGCCTGGAGGTGAGCCCGGCCCCGGAGTGACGGGGCAGGGGCTCAGGAGAGGAGCCTCCTCTCCACCGCCACCACGGACAAGAGCACTGCCATGCCGAGGAGCGCGGCCGCATGCCAGGGCAGGGTGAAGAGGAGGAGCCCCCCCAGAAAGCCGCAGAAGACCGCCCCGAGCCCGAACGGCCCGCCTCGGCGGTAGGCCCGCCACACCGAGTACCCGAGGAGCAGGGTGGGGAGGACGACAAAGAGCGTGCTGATTCCTGCCACCCCCAGCGTGGCCTCGAGAACCGCCCCTGTGCCCTTCCAGATGCTCTCCTGGAGGTCGAACCCGATCGCGAGGGAGAGGCCCGAGAGGAATCCCAGCAGGATCACGTACTCCCGCAGGAACCCTGTCCACCGGCGCCGCCGTGCCACGCCCATCCACCTGTCTCCTTTCCGGTCCCTGCAGGGCAACCCCTGCGGGATATCTGAGAAAGCTGAACCCCGCCGTTATATGGCAGTTTCGGCGAAAAGCTACCCCTCTCAAGAAACCGCGAATCTTCCCCCTGATCCAAACAGTTATCCCTGCCGGAACCAGATCCCCGGGTAGCAGGGGAGACCGCGGATGGCAGA
>JAJRCY010000029.1 GCA_028678715.1 Methanomicrobiales archaeon
GCCCCTCCACGCGGTCTACCGCCGGCAGCCGCTCCAGGCGTACCTCGAGTCCCACGAGCATCTCTCCATGCGGGCCATGGTCCGCTCCATGAACGCCCGGTACCTCTCCATCGATGAGATACGGGCCCTGGACCCGGACCTGCTGACCTTTACCAATATCAACAAAGTGGAGGACCTGGAGCGGATCAACCGGGTGTGGGGACCCTCGATGAACCCACCGGCCGGCCCGCGGTGAGGGTGCCCAATCTCTTTTGCAGCATCCCTGGAGTGTCTGTCCTCGCGGGAGGGGGCCGTTGCCCCCTCCCGGTCCCACCCCCGGTGAGGATAGTCTCTTCCATCGGTGTCCAAGGAGGGTGTGGCATCCTCATTCGGGGGGGCATCCCCCTGGTGGATGGGAATTGGTGAGCCGGTTAGTTTCTGGAGAATCCCGGACATGCCTCTTCCTCATCGGGAGGCGCCCACGCGGCGGGGGGACCGCAGGTCCCCCCTGGAGCGTCTCACCAGCACGCAGATGGCTCTACCGGCTTCGGCTGAGATTACCTGCAGGTAGTGGGACGCTCTTGGGGGCTCCCGCCCCCGCCGCGTGGGCATCCCCCCGGTTGATCGGGATTGTGGATATCCCGATTCGATAGCTACCCGAAACGCCGCCGCACGCCGCTCCCGTCCCGGGCGTAGCGGCCCAGTTCGGAATCGCTGAGCCGGTCCCCGGTGAAGACCGGCCCGTCGCGGCAGACCCGCTGCCCGGACGGGTCGATGCAGCAGGAGCCGCAGATCCCGATACCGCACTTCATGTACCGGTGGAGGGAGAACTGCCCCCTCCCCTCCAGGCCTTTCTCTGCCAGGATGTCCAGCACCCGGCGCATCATCGGCTCCGGCCCGCAGACGCAGAAGTGGTCGTACACCTCCAGCACGAGCTCGTCCAGGAGAGCGGTGACGACGCCATGGTGGCCGGCCGAACCATCGTCCGTGGCGACATGGAGGGTGGTGGCACCGGAAAGGGCGACCCTGAACGGAAGTTCCCCCGCCGTGGCGGCTCCCAGCAAAAACGCGCTCACCTTCCCGCCCAGTGCCAGCGGTAGGAGGGGCGCCGCACCGATACCGCCGGCGATGGCCAGCGTGGGCCCCTGCACCCGGAAGCCGTTCCCGAAGGGCCCCCGGATACCGATGCGGTCCCCCTCCCTCATCGCACAGAGGGCGCGGGTTGCGTCTCCCACCGCAAGGACGGAGATGGAACGGGGGGAGGTGAGGGCCATGGGGATCTCGTCCACCCCCGGCACCCACACCATCACGAACTGGCCGAAGGTGAAGGAGAAGGAGTCAGAGAACCGCAGCGTCCGGATCCGGGGGGTCTCCTCCACCACGTCGGTGATCTCCACCACGCGGGGCAGGTGGTCACCCATGGGCGCACCCCACGATCTCGTCAGGGGAGGTCCCGTCAGGGTCATAGAGTTCCGCGGCGATCTCCCGGAAGATGCCGGGGTTCTCCCGGACGGCGGTACCGATCTCCACGGCACATGCCCCGGCCATCATCATCTCGATGACGTCCTCTGCTCTCGTGATCCCCCCCACGCCAACGACCGGAATCTCCACGGCTTCGTACAGTTCGTACACGCACCGGACCGCGATGGGGAAGATGGCTCTCCCTGAGAGGCCGCCGTACCGGTTTCCCAGCACCGGCCGTCGGAGCTCTGTCGAGATGCGCATGGCCCGGACCGTGTTCACGGCCACAAGGGCCGTGGCGCCCCCTCTTTCGGCTGCCAGCCCGATCCCGGCCAGGTCCGAGACGTTCGGTGTCAGCTTCACCCAGGTGGGGAGGCCCAGGGATGCCACTGCACGGGTGCATTCCTGCACGACATCGGGATCCGTGCCGATGGCCGCCCCGTAGCCTTCCGCGTGGGGGCAGGAGAGGTTCAGCTCAAATCCGGCCACCCGGTCCCGGAACCAGGACGCCACCTCCCGGAATTCCTCCGGGGTTCCCCCGAAGACCGAGGCCACCACCGGCTGCCCCTTCAGGGGCGAGAGTTCCTCCCGGAACTCCCGCGAGGGATTGGGGAGGCCCATGGCGTTCAGGAGCCCCTCCGGGAGCTCCACCACACAGGGGCCGGGGTGACCGGCCGACGGTATGGGACCGATGGACTTGGTGACCGCTCCGCCGGCTCCCCCTTCCAGCACCCGCCGGATCGACGATCCCGTGGTTCCCAGGATCCCGGCGGCCAGCACCAGGTGATTGGCAAGGTCCACTCCGCCGGCGGAGACCCTGCCCGGGGCCAGGCATATCATCCGGAGAAGATTGTATTTATTTAATATTAGCCTACCCATAGTTGTACCCCATGACCCGCCTTGCGGTGATCGGCACGGGAAGGATAGGAGGAGAGGTGGCCTTCCTCGCCGGTGCCCTGGGGATCGCGCAGGACATGGTGCTCCTGGATGAGAACGAGGCGCTGCTCGGGGCCCAGGTCCAGGATCTCCTGCACACCGGGTGGGATATCAACGTGAGCACGGATCCGGGGGACGTCCGGGATACCGACCTCTGCGTGTATACCGCGGGCATCTCCCGGAACCCCATGGTGAAGACCCGGGCGGACCTCCTGGGGGTGAACCTGACCATCGCCGAATCGTGCCTCCCGTATGCACGGCGGTTCAGCGGGCTCTGGGTGACGGTCACAAATCCCATGGACGTGCTGAACTACTTCTTCCACAGGAAAGGAGGCCTGGACCGCCGCAGGTGCATCGGGTTCGGGGGGCAGCTGGACTCGGCCCGGTTCACCCTGGCGCTCCGCGGGGAGGGTATCCGGGCGGAGGGAACGGTGCTGGGGGAGCATGGCGAACACCAGGTGCCGGTCTTCTCCCGGCTTCCGGTCCCGGTGGCGATCCCGGAACGGGAGCGGATCCTCGCGGCCCTCCGGGCATCGTCCATGAAGGTGATCCGGGGGAAGGGGGCCACGGTCTTCGGCCCGGCCGTCCATATCGCAGCCCTGCTCCGGGCTCTCATCAGTGGCGGCGGCAGACCGCTCCCCTGCTCGTGCGTGGTGGAGGGGGAGTACAGCCTCCGGGGCTGCTCCCTGGGTGTCCCTGCCATCCTGGGAAAGGAGGGGGTCCAGGAGATACGGGAGTTGCCGCTGGACCCCTGGGAGATGGAACAGATGGAGAGAGCCGGAGGGTTCCTCCGGCAGATCTGCGGGAGTTTCGATGGGTGACAGCCAGGCACAGGCCAGGAGAGTGTACAGCCGGGGGATGGCCGGAGGGACGACAACCCTCTCGGATTTCGGGTCCCTCCGGATCGCCATCAACCAGGTGGAGTACACGAACACCCCTGACGGTCCCCTGATCCACATCTTTGGCCGCGATGCCCTGGGGAAGGCCGTCCACCTGGAGGTGACAGGGTTCCGCCCCTACTTCTACGTGCCGGAGGGGGAGGCAGCGGGGGGCCCGATGCCCCTGGTGGCAGAGCAGGAGGAAGGGAAGACCTACCGGTCGATCCGCGGCGAGACGCTCCGTCGGGTCTATACCCGGCGCCCCACCGATGTCAGGGAGATCCGGGACCGGTTCCGCCACCACGAGGCCGACATCCCCTTCGCCACCCGGTTCCTGATTGACACGGGCCTCACGGGCGGGGTCGAATCCCCCTCGCTCCGGGCAGATTACCACGACCTGCGGCCTGCCGATGTGCCGTCACCGGCCCGGGTCTGCATGATGGACATCGAGTGCGAGGACGAGCGGGGATTTCCCGCGCCGGAACGGGACCGGATCCTGGCCATCACCTGCCACGACTCCTTTGACGACGACTACCTGACCCTCCTTGTGGATCCCGGGGTCCCGCTCCCGGACATGGCATCTCCTGATCTCTGCAAAGACCGGAAGAACGGGTGCTTTGCCCCGGGAAGGCACCGGGTCCAGGTCTGCCCGGACGAGACGTCGATGCTCAGGGCACTCGCGGAGTACCTGAGGGCCAAGGACCCGGACATCCTCTCCGGGTGGAACTTCCTGGAGTTCGACATCCCCTACGTGACCCGGCGGATGGAGGTGCTGGGCCTTTCGCCCGCCTCCCTGGCCCGTCTCCCCGGCGAGACAGAACGCAAAGCCCTGCGGGGACGGGCCCTCTTCGACCTGCTGGAGGCCTACCGGAAGATGCACGGGGCCCAGAAGGAGTCCTACCGGCTGGATGCCATCGGCGAGGAGGAGCTGGGCGAGACCAAGGTCCGGTATGCGGGGACCCTCTCTGCCCTCTGGAAGGAGGACCCCGTGCGGCTGGTGGAGTACAACTTCCAGGACGTGGCACTCTGCGTGGGCATCAACAAGAAGAGCCACATCATCGGGTTCTACCGCGAGATCGCCCGGTACGTGGGGTGCCCCCTGGACCGGACCCTCAACTCCTCCAGCGTCATCGACATCTACATCCTGCGGAAGGCCTTCGGGAAGTTCGTCCTCCCGTCGAAGGGGTATGCCGCGGCCGAGGAGTTCGAGGGCGCCACCGTCTTTGACCCGGCTCACGGGGTCAAGGAGAACGTGGTCGTCCTTGACCTCAAGTCCCTGTACCCGATGGCCATGATGACGATCAACGCCTCCCCCGAGACCAAGGACCCGGCCGGCGAGTACCGGGCCCCGAACGGGATCCGGTTCCGGAAGGAGCCCGACGGGCTCACCCGCTCGATCCTCTCGGAGCTCCTGGAGGAGCGGGAGGTGAAGAAAGCGCTCCGCAACCAGCACCCCTCCGGCTCCCCCGAGTACATCCGCTACGACCTGCAGCAGAACGTCATCAAGGTGATCATGAACACCTACTACGGGGTCAGCGGTTATGCCCGGTTCCGGCTCTACGACCGGGAGATCGGCTCGGCCATCACGGCGGTGGGGAGGGCCATCATCGAGCACACGCGGAAGGTGATCGAGGGGATGGGCCACCACGTCCTCTACGGGGACACGGACTCCTGCATGGTGCAGCTCCCCCCCGCCGATACCGGAAAGACCATCGACGTCGCCCGGACAATCGAGGAGCGGCTGAACGCGTCCTACCGGGAGTTTGCGAAGGAGACCCTGAACGCCGAGACCCACTACTTCTCCATCAAGTTCGAGAAGATCTACCGCCGGTTCTTCCAGGCCGGGAAGAAGAAGCGGTATGCCGGCCACCTCGTCTGGAAGGAGGGGAAGGACGTGGACGAGATCGACATCGTGGGCTTCGAGATGCGCCGCAGCGACTACCCCCAGATCACGAAGGTGGTGCAGCGGACCACCATCGAGATGATCCTGCGGGGGTCCGGCTACCCGGAGCTGAAGGCGTACCTGGGCGGGATCATCACAAAGTACCGGGCCGGGAAGTACTCGCCGGAGGAGACCGGCATCCCCGGCGGGATCCAGAAGGACCTGGACCAGTACGAGGTCAATGATGCCCACCGGCGCGGGGCCATCTATTCCAACAAGTACCTGGGCGCCGACTTCAAGAAGGGATCCAAGCCGAAACGGCTCTATGTGAAAAGGGTGAAGGCGAAGTACCCCCAGACCGACGTGCTCTGCTTCGAGTACGCGGACCAGGTGCCACCCGAGTTTGTCATCGACTGGGAGGTGATGCTGGAGAAGACGATCCAGCAGCCCATCTCCCGGATCATCGAGGCCCTGGGATGGGACTGGCATGACGTGGACCCGTCCCGGACCACGCTGGCACAGTGGGGGATGGGCTAATTTCCGGTCAGGATCCGGTGAAAAGAGAACCGGGGGGAGAGATCCCTCTCCCTTGTCACGGGCACTCGCCGCGGTAGTACTCCCACCCGTCGCAGACGGTCCCGTTCGCCAGGATGCAGACTCCGTACTCGCTCCCGTCAGGGTTCTTGCGGTTCTCATATTTCAGTCCCTTCTCGTCACAGTAGACTGCCGAGGGGTTCGCGATCCTGGTGCTTTCCGTCGTCGTGACGGGAACGGGGCACTCGCCCCGCAGGTACTGCCATTCATCGCAGACGGTGCCATCCGCGAGGATGCAGACCCCGTACTCGCTCCCGTCAGGGTTCTTCCGGATCTCGTAGCCGTGGTCGTCCTGGAGGCAGGCTACGGCTGCGGGATTGGGGATCCCCGGCGTGGGAGTGACAGGACCCGGGGCGGGCTGGGAGCACCCGCAGGCCAGGACGCCCAGCAGAAGGAGAAGGGCGGCGATGCCGGTGAGGGCGTACATCCCCGCCTGTTGAATCAGGTTATTCTGATCGCGCATGGTCATCATTTCCTGATCGGCTCCGTTCCGAGAAATACCTTTTTCGGCCAGAGGTTGCCTGTCATCACACCCTGAGCATCTTCCTCTCCTCATGGGGGTGGGACCGGGAGCGGCCCTGCCCCCTCCCGTCGCCCTTCCCTGATGAAGAGAGGTGGTTCAATGGGAGCTATCCTTGAAGAGATTGCGGTGGCCGGATCTCCCCTCGGACTCTTTCTGCAAGGGAACCGGTGAATCGCGGGGAACACAGCGGTTTCCCCTGTCAGGACTCACCCCTTCATCACGCCGGAGAGGAACTCCACCAGCTCCCGGGTGCCTTCCTTCGGGGAACCCGGGGCTGCGGGGACTGGCGTCCCTTCCAGTGCCCGGAAGATCCAACGGATAGCCTCCGGATGCGAGGGTCCGTAGCCCCCCTCCAGCATGAGCGCCAGCGGAACGTCCCCGGCTTCCATGAGCATCGCGGTCAAGGCGCCGATGTCCCGGGGCATGAGATCCATGCCCCCCAGGAGATCGTCGTGCAGGCAGTCCTGGCCGGCCGAGACGATGACGGCGTCCGGCCGGAAGGAGGCGATCGCCGGGCAGAAGACCTCCTGGAAGATGCAGGCATAGTCCGCGAAGGCCGCCCCTGCCTCCAGCGGGGCGTTGAGGGTGAAGCCCTTCCCCGGCCCCTCCCCCCGCTCTGATGGGTATCCGGTCCCCGGGTAGAAGTGCACCTGGTGGACAGAGCAGTACAGCACCCGGTCGGTTGCATAGAAGGCGTGCTGGGTGCCGTTGCCATGGTGGACATCCCAGTCCACGATGGCGACACGCCTGCCGCTGTCCACCGCGTGCCGGGCCGCAATGGCGGCATTGTTCAAGAGACAGAACCCCATGGCCAGGTCCCGCTCCGCATGGTGCCCGGGGGGCCGGACCATCGCCATGCAGTGCTCTCCATCGAGGGCCCGGTCGACAGCCGCAATGGCCGATCCCGCGGCATGGAGGGCCACCTCGAAGGATGCGGGGGTGATGTAGGTGTCGGGATCCAGGTAGGAGATGGCCCTCGTCTCCGCGCAGCGGTCCCGGATCCGCCCCAGGTACGGCGGGCTGTGGACCCGGGCCACCATTTCCACCGGCGCCCGTATGGGCGGGTGGCGGGGAATGTCCCCGGGAACTCCGGCCAGGGCCTCCACCAGCCGCTGCTGGCACTCCGGATGGTGGGGCAGGTCATGGAGCGCGAAGATGTCCCCCGTGATCACCGATATGCCCCTTCTCCCCATCCTGCTCCCTCTCCCCGCGGGGGAGACCTGCAGGCCTCCCCTCTCCCCGTCCCGTATCTCTCCCTTGAGAACCTTGCGGCGGGGGGACGATATACCCTTTCGCCGGGCAATGACAGGACAGGATGAACGGCGGTATCTTATGGGAAGAGATGCCATCTCCGGCCGGAGAACCGGGGACATGGGTGCCTGCGGGGATGGCGCAACGGTACAGGACCTGGCCCGGATGGGGCGCTTCCGCTTCCTCATCGCCGGGGCACTGTGCTTTGTGCTGGGAGCCCTCCTGGCCCTCCGGTGGGGTGCACCCGGGGACCCCGTGAGGCTCCTCCTCGGATATGCGATCTTCGGCTGCGGCCACCTCTCCGTGCACTACAGCAACGAGTATTTTGATCGTGAGGCCGATCGCCACGGGGCGGCAGGAGCCTTCTCCGGCGGTACAGGCGTGCTCGTGGCCCGGCCGGAACTTGCCCCGGCCGCACGCGGGATCGCCCTCTGTCTCATTGCGGTGTCCCTCTCCCTTGCCCTCCTCTTCCAGGCCCTCTACCGGCCTGACCCCTGGTTTCTCCCCTTCATTGCCGCAGGGAACCTGCTGGGCTGGTACTACTCTGCGCCGCCCCTCTCCTTCGCGTACCGGGGCCTGGGAGAGGTAGCCACCGTTGCCGGTGCCGGGTTCATGATGCCTGCAACAGGGTACCTGGTGGCGAAGGGTACCCTGGATCCCGCGTTCCTTCTCTTCTGTCTTCCCCTCCTGCCTCTCGGGTATTTCTTTATCCTCGCCGTGGAACTCCCGGACATGGAGGCAGACCGGGCGGGTGGGAAGAACACCGCTGTGGTCCGGAGGGGGAGGGAAGCCGCGCTGCGGTCCATCCCCGCAGCTGCCCTTCTCTCCACCACCCTGTTCCTCCTTCCAGGGCTCTTCTGGCCGGATCCCGCGGCAGCCTTTCTGAAGGTGATGGCCGCGGCATCGGCCATCCCGCTGGGAGCCGGTGTCATGGCCAGGCGTTCCGGAGCCCGCGACAGGCACGAGGCGGAGACCCGGACCCGCATGCTGATCGCGAGCCTGGTGCTCTTCTTCCTCCTCTCTGACATCGTTCTCGCAGCGGGACTGATCTGACAGCCATCAGCCGGGGTATCTCCCGCCGGGAGCCGGCCCGGGATGATCACCCGTCGCAGAGGAGCCGGCCGGATTTCGC
>JAJRCY010000030.1 GCA_028678715.1 Methanomicrobiales archaeon
CGTGTAGAGGAAGGCGATTGCCGGTCCGAGCCCCGCACCCTTCTTCTTGATCCCCGCGAAGAGGGGAAGGACCGTGCAGGAGCAGACTGCAAGAAGGAGCCCGGAGACGACCGCAATCGGGTATGCCTTGTAAAGCGGGCTCTTCGCACCGAGGTATTTGGTAATTGATTCCTTCTGGAGGAGTGCATTCATCGCACCCGCGATAAAGAACGCAGGTAACAGGCAGGTGAGGACATGGGCGGTGATATACTCAATAAAGGCCGTGATCCCCCCCGTAAGCCCCTGTAAGAGTATGTCTTCGTACATTGGATTATTCCATAGTGGAGACCATTACCGCGCTAACCGCTTCTTATCCCTCTCGAGAAACGTGCGGGCTTCCCTGTCGATACGGTAGATAATATAATTTCCCTGCTGCTCCCCTTCGATCATCCCGGCTTTCTTCAGGATGGTGAGATGGTAGGAAAGCCTGGAATCGGCCATCTTCACCACCGCTTTGATGACACAGACACAGAGCGGCTGGACCATGAGGAGGGAGAGGATTTTCAACCGAGCGGGATCGGCACAGGCCTGGTACCATTCCCGCATGCGTTCAATGAGATCATCGGGCGGGAGACGATCGACCAGCCCCTCCAATCCGCCACATGCACAGAGTGAATCGGCAATTTCACTGGGAATCGAGAGATCACCGACATCTTTTCGTGCCATCCGGGGACGTGATACCTGGCTGACCATTTCAAATAAATATAAAATACTATGACTACTTAAATGATTCATTCAGAACCTGACTATCCGAATACCCTGGTGTGGCACAGATGGATGAGAAACCCTGCTGTACGGCGGAGGCCCTGCGGCGGATCACGCAGGTCGACGTCGGTGGCGTGGTGGTGGGTATCGCCATGCTCGAAACCATCCTTACAGAAGTAAAGGCGATGAATCTTACCGGAGAGAGGGAGATCGGAGATGCACTCATGAAGAGGGTCAAGATTTACAATTATATCCCGACCCAGGCAGAAGAGCAGTACCGGACTGCCCTGGTGCGGGAATATCTGAAGTCACAGGAAAGAGGGGTGTGACCGGGTGAAAATTGAAGTGCTCGGCACCGGCTGCATGAAGTGCAGGCGCCTCTTGAAGAACGTGGAGGCCGCGGTGAAGGAACTCGGCATCGATGCAGAGATCAAAAAGGTTGACGACATCACCGAGATCATGGAGCTGGGAGTCATGTTCACCCCGGCGCTGGCCGTTGACGGGGAGATGAGAATCTCCGGCCGGGTTGCGGACGTGGAAGAATTGAAGGAGATCCTGAAGGGATGAACCATGGCAACTGGCAACGAACTGAAGTGTGTTACCTGCGGTGACACCTCTCTCCTCACCGGTGGCAGGAAACGGATCATATTCCCCTGTGCTGGCGTCGCAAATGTGGGCCAGATCTCAAATGCTGCAGCCCTCCAGCTCACTGACGAGGGATACGGGGCTGCCACCTGTATTGCCCTCCTGGGAACCGGTGATGCCGGGCTGAAAAAACGCATTGCAGATGCAGACGAGGTGGTCATCATCGATGGATGCCCGGTCACCTGCGGAGGAAAAATTGCCGCTGCCCAGGGAGTAACCCCTGCGCAACATATCATCATCACCGAACTTGGGTTTGAGAAAGCATATACCCGGAATTTCACGGAAGACGACGTGGAAACCGTCGTTTCTGCGGCCTGGGAAGGGAAGGGAAGGTAACTTATGGAACCGAAAAGCGAGGAGGGCTGACCGCTATGCCCGGTGAAGCCTGCATCACCAAGGAACCCAGGGGCCTGGGCTGGTTTGAGCGGTACCTGACAGTCTGGGTATTCCTCTGCATCGGTCTTGGCATCCTGCTCGGGAGATTTGCCCCGGAGGCAGCAAAATATCTCGACAGTCTCTCCATCTATATCGGGGAGGCGCCGGTCGTCTCCATCCCCATCGCGGTCTGCCTCTTCTTCATGATGTACCCCATCATGGTGAAGATCGATTTTGCCGAGGTGCTGAAAGCAGGGAAAAATATCAAACCCGTCAGCGTTACTCTCTTCGTCAACTGGGCCGTGAAGCCCTTCACCATGTATGCCATTGCCCTCTTCTTCCTCGGATCTGTATTCATCGGGTTCATCGGGCCCGATGCCATCGACCTGGTGAAGATGCCATTCGGGCTCGACCTTCCGGTGGGTGCGACCTATGGCGTCGGGACCGTTGTGCTTGAAGGGGGTGTCAAGATGCTTCAGGTGCCCCTCTGGCGGAGCTACCTGGCGGGATGTATCCTCCTCGGAATTGCCCCGTGCACCGCCATGGTGCTGGTCTGGGGGTATCTGGCGAAGGGGAATGACGGGCATACCCTGGTCATGGTGGCCATCAATTCGCTGTCAATGCTCTTTCTGTACGGACCGCTCGGCGGATTCCTTCTCGGTGTGGGAAAGCTTCCCGTCCCCTGGGAGGCGCTCGCCCTCTCCATCGCGATCTACGTCGCGCTCCCGCTCGTGGCAGGCTACATCTCGCGGAAGGTGATCATCCGTGCCAGGGGTGAAGCATGGTTCACTACACAATTCGTCCACTACCTCACGCCAGTCACCATCACCGCCCTCCTGATCACGCTCGTCCTCCTCTTCAGCTTCAAGGGCGAGGTGATCCTCACGCAGCCGCTCACCATCCTCTGGATCGCCATCCCGCTCTTCATCCAGACGATGCTCATCTTCACCATCGGGTACGTCCTTTCGAAGGGCATTCACCTCACCTACGAGGATGCAGCACCCTCAGCGATGATCGGGGCGTCGAACCACTTCGAGGTGGCCATCGCCACCGCCACCATCCTGTTCGGGCTCTCCTCAGGGGCGGCCCTTGCAACGGTGGTGGGGGTGCTGATCGAAGTACCCACGATGCTTCTTTTGGTGAAGGTAGGCCTGCGCACGAAAGGCTGGTTCACTCCGGCGCCGGTACCCGCGGGAACCAGTGGGTGAACAGGGAGACGTGCAATGACAAAATCTGATGATGCAGTACACTGTTTCAGGGATGGATTTACCTGCTCTTCCACAGTGTTCTCCACTTTCTCTGAAGGGATGGGGATTGATCCTGATACTGCGAAGAAATGCTCGTGCGGATTCGGTGCGGGCATATCAAAGACCGGGAATATCTGCGGGGCTGTATCCGGTGCCATTCTCGTGATCGGCCCCAACTACGGAAAGACGAAACCCGGCAATGATGCAGCGACCGAAAAGACCCGTGGACTCGTCCGTGAATTCATCCGGGAATTTTCTGCGCGCCACGGTTCGGTCAACTGCAGGAACTCCTCGGGTATAACCTTGCCCATCCGACAGAATATGAACAGGCACGTGAGAGCGGTCTCTTCGTCACGAAGTGTCCGGAACTCGTTGGCGATGCCGTTGCGATTCTCGAAAAAAATACTCTGAGAAAGTACCCGGGTGTGATGCATGGAACCGCCAATAAAAGGAATGAGAGATGATGATCGACTCATCACACTCCTCACCTGTTCCGGTATCTCCCATACGGGACAACTCACCACCCGCACCGGAACATCGCTTCGGTGCCGGCACCCGGTTCTCATCAGTCGTCACCTCCGGCTCACCGCCCTGAAACGCCCGCTGGAGACGGAACTGCAGGAGGATGAATGCCTGGTCGCGGTGGACGGGTGCGAGGAATGCTGTGCAAAGAAGAGAATGGACATGATTGGAAAGACCCCGGATGCCTACATCGTGGCAACGAGGGAAGGGATCACCAAACGCGGAATGGATGAGCCTCGATACGACGAGATCGAAGGCCTCTCCCGGGCCATCCTGAGAAGAGTGAGGGAATGAAGAGCACGATGATACCAGATTTTCGATTGCGCTTCATGCATCATTCATAGTCCTCTGGGAACCGTAACGACACGTTCCCCCTCATCCCTCCTTTGCCTTCAGCACCAGCCACTGCCCCGCGCCAGCCCTCCGGAACGGGACCAGCACATATCTCCCCTGCAGGCGCCCGCCGTGGAGCACCACCTCGATCCGGTCTTCCTCCCATTTCAGGGGTTCAAAGGTGCCATGGTCCCAGACCGTCACCTCCCCGGCGCCGTACTCCCCTTCCGGGATGGTGCCCTCGAAGTCCCGGTACTCCATGGCGTGGTCTTCGGTCCGGATGGCCAGGTGCTTTGCCCCGGCCTTCTCCGGCACTCCTTTCGGCACCGCCCAGCTCGCGAGCACGCTTCCATGCTCCAGCCGCAGGTCAAAGTGGTGGGTCCGGGCATGGTGCTCGTGGACCACGAAAGAGGGAAGGTCGCCCCCGCTGCCCATGGGAGCGTATGGGCCGGGAGATCTCTTGAGCCCTCCGACCCCTCTCTGCCACATGACACCGTTCTCTTTCCATAGGTGATTCTTGGTTTCCTACAAACGTTCAGGAAAAGGAAGTCGGTAATGGGGTGCGGGAGGGGGCAAGCCCCCTCCCGGCCCCTCCCCCATGGGATAGACCTCCACGTCGGTGTACACCGAAGGATCGCCCCATCCACCGGGGGGATGCCCACGCGGCGGGGGCGGGAGCCCCCAAGAGCGTACGAACAGTATCGGTGGTAAAGAGCAACGCCAGAAGGATTGCTCTCAGGTACCGACCGAGGGGGCGTGGCGGGAGACGGCCCGCTGCGTCCATTCCGAAATGGCTATTCCAGCCGCGGCGAAGGCCGCGATCCCGGCGAGGAGGAACGGGGATACTGCCGCCAGGTTCAGTGCTGCGTGGAGAGGGGGGAGGAAGATCCCGGCCAGGAGGGCCCCGATGGCCGCCACCGCCCAGAGGTTGATCACCCGGTTCGAGAGGAATCCCCCGTCGGGAACGAAAGTCGTTTCGGACCGGCTGAAGTACGCGAGGGCGATGTGGCCGAAGATCCATGTGGAAAACGCACACGTCTGGACCATGGCGGGGGAATACCCTCCGGAGAGGGCCAGGAGGTGGACCGCAGTCACGACAGCAAAGAGGCCCGCGCCCTTCGAAAGAATCCGGGCCACTGCCGGCGGATCCAGGACCTTCTCTGCCCGGCGTGCAGGCCGGCGTGCAATGACCCGCTCCTCGGCAGGCTCGGCCACGAAACCCGCGGAGGCCCCCAGGTCCATGAAGAGCTCGAGCATGATGATCTGGATCGGGGAGAAGGGGAGCGGGAGGGAGAGGAGGACGGGGAGGAGGAAGATGAGGACAAGGGCGGTCTTGACCGACAGGTAGTACACAATCCCCTTGCGGAGGTTCTCGAAGAACTTCCGGCCTTCAAAGATCCCGCGGATGATGGTGACGTAGTTGTCGTCTGCCAGGACGACCTCCGCCGCGTCCCGCGCCACGTCCGTCCCGCGGATACCCATGGCGATCCCGATGTCGGCCCCTTTCAGGGCGAGGGCATCGTTGATCCCGTTGCCCGTCACCGCCACGATCTCCCCTCGGTCCTGGAGGGCGCGGACGATCCGGTACTTGTGATGGGGGGTCGTGCGTGCAAAGACGGAAACTGAATCCAGGAGCTCGCCAAGGGCGGTGTCGTCCATCCCGTCCAGCTCATCGCCCCGGACCACCCTACCCGGGGGGGATGCAATGCCCACCGCGGCCGCGATGAACCGGGCGGTTGCCGGGTGGTCGCCGGTGACCATCAGGGTCCGGATCCCCACGGATGCGGCCCGGGCAATCGTCTCCCTGACGCCCTCCCTTGGTGGGTCCTCGAATGCGATCAGCCCTGCAAGGACGAGATCCTTCTCGATCCGGGGGAAGGGGAGGCCGTCCTCGCCCGGCCCGAGGCTCCGGCTGGCCACGGCAATCACCCGGCGCCCCTTTGCTGTCTCCCCGGCAAGGGCGTCCGGAGCCCCCTCCGGGATCACCCGGCAGGCGGAGAAGACCTCTTCCGGTGCACCGGTGAGAAAGAGGGCGGGTTCTCCATCGGGGGAACGGATCACCGCCCGGGTCAGCCTCCCGTTCCCGAAATCCCGTTTCCTGGTGATGGGAAAGGCCGGTTCGGGAATCCCCAGCCCACGTGCGCGTTCATGGACTCCCGCATCGAGAGGAGAGGTCGTGTGGCCGGGGAGTGCCAGGGTCGCGGCCTGGAGCACCGATTGCTCGTCCGCGGGGAAGGTGGCGGCCACCCGCATCCTCCCCTCCGTAATGGTCCCTGTCTTGTCCGTCACGATCACGGTCGCGTTGCCGAGGGTCTCTGCCGCCTTGATCCTCTTCACGAGAAAATTCGATTGCGAGAGCCGGTACGCACCGAGCCCCAGTACCATGGTGATGATGATGGGGAGCTCCTCCGGTATCGTGGCAAAGGCCAGGGAGAGGCCGGTGAGCACCATGATCCGGGGGTCCTGGCCCCGCAGGATACCGACAAGCGTGATCAGGAAGACGAGGGCCACGGCGATGTACACGAGCTTCCCCGCCAGGTCCTTCATCGCCAGCTGGAGGCGCGTCTTCGGGGGGCGGATCGCCCGGGCCGATGCCGCGATCTCCCCGAGCCGGGTCCCCTTCCCCGTCGCGGTCACCCGGGCGGTCCCCTCCCCGGCCAGGACCACCGTGCCGGCATGGACGGGAGTGCCCGCTTCCTTCCGCTGGGGGAACGACTCCCCGGTCAGGGCCGATTCGTCCACCTCCAGGTCGATGACCTGGAGGAGGATACCATCCGCAGCCACCCGGGTCCCCTGGTCCAGGACCAGCAGGTCCCCGGGCACGACGCCGAGCGCATCGATCTCGGCGACCTTCCCTCCGCGGAGGACCCGGGCCCGGGGTGAGGCGACATCCGCGAGAGAGGCGATTGCCTTCTTGGCCCGGTACTCGTTCCCCACCTCCACCAGGATCAGGAGAAGGATGATGGTGAAGATCGTGAGGGCATCCGTGATCTCCTTCCCGAGGAATGCGTACACCACGCCCACCACGAGGAGGAGGAGGATCATCGGCTCGGTGATCTCGTGCCGTGCGATCCGGAAGAAGTTCACCGGTTCTGCCCGGAAGATCTCGTTCGGCCCGACCCGGCCGAGCAGTTCCGCTGCCTCCGCATCCGAAAGTCCACGTCCCCCGTCTGCCATCTGGCCTGCCTGTTCCGGGATTCTGACCCGCGTTCTCCGGTCTCTCTTCACCCGGCCGATTTATAGGTATTGACATGCGGCCGGGCAGGATTACACGGGGATTCTTATCCGGGACAGGGCTACGGGTAGCCTTCTCCCCCCACCTTTCGAGGGGTATCACCGGGTGACAGGGACATCCCCTCCCCGAATCCGCCGCACTGCAGTTCTATTCGTTCTCGTGACCAGGCTGAACCAGCATCCGGGCATCCCCGGCTGTTCCTGCGAGCGGAGCAGGGGCACCCTGCCGTCGCCTGCCCGTGCCTTCCCTCCCCGGTAGGCCACCCGGGGATGAGCTCCACACCAGGGGTTCCCACATGATTCCCCTCTTCATCCGGTACCACCTCCTTTCCGGGAGAACAGTACGGGGAGAGTTGCCTTAGGAATATTTAGGCTTTTTCATTAAAATAAAAAGATAAAAAATCAAGCAATTGTGTTTTCCAGAATAATTAAGTATGATGTGCTGATTTGAGGGAGGCGCAGAATATCGCCCGTTTCTGGTATTGGCCGGTGACTGAACGATGCACTGGGCAGGCAAATTATATAAATTCCAGTGACAGTTCAACAATACTGTTTACTATTGACCGCCCCGGTTCTCCCGCCTGCTCCCATCCTTCCCGGGGGTTTTCGGCAGGCACCCTCAGCGCTCCGGCCCCCCGACCCCGTTCGTGTCGCAGGATCCCCCGCACTCCGGGAGCCGGCTTTCCATCACCCGGTACGCCTCGGCCAGCACCACGGAGTTGGCGAGGAGGCCGGCGATCAGGATCACCTCCAGGATCTCCTCCCGGGTGGCGCCCTTCTGGATGGCCGCCTGCATGTGGTAGTCCACGCAGTGGCTGCACTGGAGCGCTGCGCCCACTGCCATGGAGATCAGCTCCACGGATTTTGGGTCCAGGGTAGAGGTGTCGGTGACGGCACCCTTGTACAGCAGATGGGAGATGAGCACCTCGGGCCGCTCGGACATCCGCTTGAAGATGAAGGGGACCCGGCCGTATTCCTGCTCGATCTGCTTCATCCATTCCCGAGCTGTCTTCTGCGAGCCCCTGCGTGCAATCCCGTCCAGCGTCTCTTCAAAGGTCATGACTCTCCCTCCCGGCCATTCCCGCGGGTTCCACTTCCTCCGGGGCAGGCCTCATACCATCACGTTGGTCTCGGAGAAGGATTTGACCCGCACCCAGATATAGGTCCGCATCCGGGACGGGAGCACATCCGCCACGTCCCCCACACGTATCCCATGCTCGATCTCCAGGTCGCGGACGGCTCCTGCGTATTCCCCGTACGGGAGCTTGACCCGGAGCCCTGCCATCTGGACGGTGACCGGGGTGGGGGAGGTCACCTCATGGATCGCCGGGAGCTTCTCCAGGATCACCTGCATGAGCCGTGGCGGCATCACCGACAGGGGGTCCTTCGCGCTCTCGGTCCGGCGCACCTCCAGCACGCGGGAGACCTCGGCCGCCATCTCCTCCAGCTTCTCCAGCTCCTCAGGGC
>JAJRCY010000031.1 GCA_028678715.1 Methanomicrobiales archaeon
CAGCTGCTGCCTGATGAACCCGATGACGTAGGCCATCTTCAGTAGGTGGACCGCCGACTTCTCGGTGGAGGCGCTGCGCATCGATTCCCGGCCCCCGTACTTCCACACCTCGGTCTCGTCATCAAAGGCGATGTTCTGCTTGGTCCGGGTGGGGAGGGAGATGGAGGGGACCTGCCCCTCCTTCATCTGCACGTACCAGGCATCCGCGATGGCGAGGAGACTCTTCGCCGCCCGCGTGTCCAGTTCCTGTTTAGACATCCAGATCCACCACCACTTTCTGCGTGTCCTCCACTCCCCGGAGCTCGATGCGGCCCCCGCCCTTCCCGCGGTACCGGGCATCCCAGACCTCCTCCGGCGGGAGCTTCACCTGCCAGACCCGGGTGAAGTCATCCCCGGACCGGTCGGTGTAGGAGGGGGGAGGCGCCGCGCCCTTCCCCTCGTCGGGGGAGAGGTCATACAGGGTCAGGGTCACCTCATGGGGGGTGAAGTTCCGGAGGGAGAGGTGCACCATCCCGTCAGCGGTCCACTTCTTGGCCACCACGCGGCGCATGATCTTCCCCTCGATGGGGGAGACGTCAATGAGGGGCTTCTCCACGATCTCGGCAACCTTCGCCGCGATCTCCGGGATGATGGAACAGATGGCCCTGGCCCGGTCGTCCTGGGCCTTGCGCCGGTCCCTCCGGGAGAGGAACTGCTTCAGCTCCCTCCCCAGGTCCTTGAGCACGAGATCAATCTCCTTCGAGATCTCCGAGATGGCGGCGATGGCGTCCTTGGACTCGCTCGTGAAGGGGACGTTCGTGGAGGCCACGTGGACGAGAATCAGGACGGGGCCCATGGGCAGCCCCTGCTGGGCGATCCCGTACTGCTTCCAGTTCACGTCCGATACCGACTGGGTGATGGCGCAGGCACCCTGCTGGTACATCAGGGGGACCCGGTTCGCGAACCTGAGGATCTGGGCCCGGTCCTCAGCGCGGAGACGGCCGCCGTACCCGATGGCCGCCTCGACCACGAACGGGTGGCCGCCGTACACCGACGGGGGCCGGGTCCGGGCCTTCACGAAGTCCAGCGAGAACTCCTTGTCCAGCCCCTGCCGGATCAGGTCCTCACCGATGGGCGAGAGGCACTGGGCGGCGGGGGGGGCGGGCACATCCACGGACTGGAGCGCGGCGTGGAGCCGCTTCAGCTCGTCTGCGGAGAGGGCCTTCACCTTCCGCCCGGCCTCGAGATCGGCGGCAGCCCCGATCTCGGCGGCTGCCTTCTTCCCCACCCGGGAGAAGGAGGTGACCAGAAACTCGCCAAGGGGTGCGGCGGACGCCCCGGCCATCCGCTTGAGCGCCCCCAGCTCGATCCCGTGGGGATGGGGCTGGATCGCCTTCGGGCTCGCGATGGGGTCGGCCGAGACCCGCTCGAAGGTCAGGGTCTCCCCGTCGATCTCGGCCATGATCCGGGCGTGGGGGTTCACAACCGACGTGAACTTCAGGTACTCCAGGAGCCGTTTTCTCGCCGTGAGGGAGGTGCGGAGCTCGATCTCCACCCGGGTCCCGTGGGTCCGGTCCCATTCGATCTTCTTCTTCGAGACGATGTGGGGCTCGTTGGACTCCACATGGATGGCCAGCTCGAACCGGTGGGCCGCTTCCTTCGGGTCCGTCCGGGAGATCACGACGGTGGGGAGGCCGGTGGTGAGCTGGGCATAGAGCACCGCCGCCGAGATCCCGATCCCCTGCTGCCCCCGGGACTGCCGGACCTGGTGGAACCGGGAGCCGTAGAGGAGCTTGCCGAAGACGAAGGGGACCTGGGCGGGCACGATCCCCGGCCCGTTGTCCTCCACCGTGATCCGGTAGACCTCTTCCGAGACCTTCCGGATCCCGATGAAGAGGTCCGGGAGCACCCCCGCCTCCTCGCAGGCGTCCAGGGCGTTATCCACCGCCTCCTTCACCGTGGTGATGATCCCCCGCGTGGGGGAGTCGAAGCCCAGCAGGTGCTTGTTCTTCTCGAAGAACTCGGCGATGCTGATGCTGCGCTGCTGCTTTGCGAGCTCCTCAGCGAGCGTCAGACCGCACCACCCCGTCCACGGCCTCTGAAAGCGGCACCTCCCGCTGCTCCCCCGTCTTCAGGTCCTTGAGGGTCACGGTCCCGGCCTCCACCTCGCGCTTCCCCAGGATCACGGCAAACTCCGCTGACTTCGCCGCGTGGGAGAGCTGGGCCGAGATGGACCGCTCCGAGAGGTCCAGGACCGCGGTCACACCTGCATCCCGGAAGGCCCGGGCAACGGAGAATGCCCGCGCGCGGCCGTCCTCGGTGGCAAGGACCGCGACCCGGAGATCGGGATGTACCGGCCTCTCCCCCAGGGAGACCATCACCCGGTCGAAGCCGAGGGCGAATCCCACCGATGCCACGTCATCGCCCCCGAAGAGGTGGGCGAGCCGGTACGCGCCGCCTCCCAGGATCTGGTTCTCGGTACCCAGGTTCTCCCCGAATCCCTCGAAGACCATGCCGGTGTAGTAGTCCAGCCCCCGGGCGATCCCGAAGTCCAGGGAATAGCGAACACCCCCCGCATCCAGAAGGCTGACCATCTCCTGGATCCGTGCCTTCTCCGGTATCTCGCCGGTGATCTCCCAGAGCTCGGAGAGAGCCCGTATCCCCCGGAGGGCCTGGAGCCGGTCCGCCATGTCGCCCCGGCCCCGCTCTCCCAGGAAGGCCCCGAGGCCCTGCGCGTCATGCTTGTCCAGAAATCCCATCACCCGCTTGCGGTCTGCGGGATCCAGGTCCCGGAGCAGAGAGGAGACCGGGGCCAGGTGGCCCACCCGGATCTCGAACTGTGCACCGGCTGCCGTCAGCAGGTCGTGGGCCAGGAGGATCACCTCCGCATCCGCCCGGGGGCCGTCGGCCCCGATCAGCTCCACACCGAACTGCCAGAACTGACGGTACCTGCCCTTCTGGGGCCTCTCGTACCGGAAGCAGTCGGCAAAGTAGAACCACCGGAGGGGTTTCGGGATCACCCGCGCCTCATTCACGAACATCCTGAGGACCGATGCCGTGATCTCGGGACGCAGCGCCATCTTCCTGCCCCCCTTGTCCTCGAAGGTGTACATCTCCTCGACGATCCCCTCCCCGGACCGGAGGGTGAAGAGCTCCAGGTGCTCGAACTCCGGTGTCGCGATTTCACGGTAGCCCCATCGGCGCGCCCGGTCCCGGAAGGTACCCTCCAGCCCGCGCCGTGCCTCCATCTCTTCGGGCAGAAAATCACGTGTCCCCCTCGGCCTCTGCAGCATGCTCCTCCTTCTCCTACTGATCTCTCCCCGGGGGCTTATCTTTCATGCGCCTCACGCTGCCGAACAGACGCTCGGATGCCGTCTCACCGGTCCAGACCCGCTCCTTCTCCTCCCGTCCCTGCAGGAAGAGCGCGAGCACCGCCACACCGATACCGATGACCTCGTCGACCCAGAGAGCGATACAGAATCCCAGAAGGGCCAGGGCGGCGTACAGCACCCCCCGATACGCCGCCTTCCGGTACCCGGAGAGTCCCGTGCGGCGCAGGATCCGCACGTCCCGGAGCCAGAGGAAATAGACCGCGGCCGCGCCGAAGGCCGCCACCGCCAGCAGGTACGTCATACGGTTATGGAGATTGGTGGGTGTTTCTCAGGTAAAAAGAGAACGCAGGCGGGGGAGAAGGTGGCACCCCCACCGTGGCCGCCCCACTTGGTTGGTTTCGATGGATGTTCAGCGGGGTGTTGTACGTTGCTGTTGTTACTACTGGTACGCTCTTGGGGGCTCGGTCCCCGCCGCGTGGGCATCCCCCGGGGGAGGATAATCCGATCATCCGTTGAAACCGACGTGGCGAACCATCCTCACGCAGGGGGGACCGCAGGTCCCCCCCTGGAGCGTCCCACTCGAAGTATGTTCGAAAACAAACCGGTTTCTCCTGGCCATATACACCAGATTCGGCCTTGGTTCATTCCGTCTACAGACCGATCCCATCCTCAACGTGAGAGGGCTCCGGAACGCGATCCCTTATGTATGCCCCCTTCCATGGATAGTACAGGAAGACACCGCCATGTCCCCCTTCACCACCCTGCAGGAGCTGCTGGACGCGTACCGGAATGGCGAGATCTCCCGGGAGGAGGCGGCCCGGGGGATCGAAGGGCTGCGGATTGAGATGGTGGAGTCCATGGCCCGCCTGGACCTGGGACGGACGGTCCGGTGCGGGATGCCCGAGGTGGTACTGGCTGAGGGCAAGGAGCCGGACCACCTGGCCGAGATCGTGGTCCGGCACGTCCAGGCAGCGGACCGGTGCCTGGTGACCCGCGTGGGGGATGCACAGGCGGCGGCCGTGGAGGAGCGGTGCCGGCGGGAGGGGATCCAGGTGGCCCGCCACCCGCTGGCCCGGGCGCTGGTGGCATCCCGGGGCGGGACGCCCTGCCGGCACGGCGGGGTGGTGGCGATCCTCACCGCGGGGACGGCCGATATCCCCGCGGCAGAGGAGGCGCGGGTGACGGCCGAAGAGATGGGGTGCACGGTACGGACCGCGTACGACGTCGGTGCAGCAGGGATCCACCGGCTCTTCCCGGCGCTGAGGGAGGTGCTGGACGCCCACGTCCTCATTGTCGCAGCGGGACGGGAGGGGACGCTCCCGGCGGTCGTCGCAGGCCTCGTGGACCGGCCGGTCATCGGCCTCCCCGTCTCCAGCGGATACGGGTACATGGGCCAGGGCAGGGCCGCGCTCGCCTCCATGCTCCAGTCCTGCGCGGTGGTGGCGGTGGTGAACATCGACGCCGGGTTCACGGCAGGGGCCTTTGCAGCCCGGATCGCAGCCATGGTGGCATCACGATGACGAGAGGATTCTATATCGGCAGGTTCCAGCCCTACCACAACGGGCACCAGTCCGTGCTGGAACGGATCGCACAGGAGGTTGATGAGATCGTGATCGGGGTCGGGTCAGCCCAGCTCTCCCACGAGCTGCTCAACCCGTTCACCGCGGGAGAGCGTGGGCTGAGGATCACCCGTTCCCTCTCCGGGCTCGCCTGCCCCTTCTACGTGATCCCCATCGAGGATATCCAGAGGAACGCTCTCTGGGTGGCCCATGTCCGATCCATGGCCCCGCCCTTCGAGAGGGTGTACACCAGCAACCCGCTTGTCATGCGCCTCTTTACCGAGGTGGGGGCAGAGGTGCACTCGCCGGCCATGTACGAACGGCAGACGCACTCCGGTACGGCCATCCGGGAACGGATGCTCAACGGCGACGGCTGGGAGCACCTGGTCCCCCCGGCCGTGGTCGGGGTGATCCGGGAGATCGACGGAGTGGAACGGCTGCGGCAGATCGCCCGGAGCGACTGACGCGCTCACCCCCGGATGCAGGCATGTTCGAGTTCCTGAAACGGCTGGTGAAGACCGGGAAGGCCCCTGCCACCTTCACCGTCGATGAAGTCTCCACCCTCCTTTCGCAGGAGAAGGAGAAGGCACAGGAGGCGATCCGGGAGGGGGTGCTGGCCCACCGTACCACGGTCCTCCAGGCACAGGAGGCCATCGCAGCCCTCCTCCCCGCCTTCTCCCCTCCCCGGGATCTCCCCGAGAGCCACCCCAAGCTCCGCTCCATCACCGAGCACTCCCTCCCCCTCTTTGTGAAGGCCATGGAGACGGCGGTGGCCCGTCCCATCCCGGAGGATCCCGAGGGTTGCTACCGGGAGGGGGGCGAGGTGCTCCGGTCCTGCCTCCGCACGATGCAGGGTCAGGGGCGTTACCTCTCCTCCACCCACCGCCAGGAGATGCAGCAGGTCAGGGAGGAGGTCTCCCGGATGGGCAAGGCCATCAATGCCATGACCGAGGTGATCGCCACGGCCAGGCGGAGGATGGGGGAGATCGACCGGGTGGAATCCGCATTCCAGGAGCTGGCCGGTACACTCACCGATTCCCGGAAGACCGCCAGCGGGATCAGCGACCTGGAAACGAAAGCAGCGTCGCTCGCAAAGGAGGCAGGGGATGCCGCCAGGTCCCGGGACCTGCTTGAGGCAGGCGAAGCATTCCGGGGCGTGCAGGAACTTACGCGGCGCATCTCGCTGCGGGAGAGCGAACGGGACGATACGCTCAGGGAGTACCAGGCGGTGGCGGCGCAGGCAATCCACCTCTTCCGCAAGGGCGAGGGGTCAGCGCAGCGGGCGCAGGACAGCACCGGTGCCGACCTCTTCCGGGCGGCGAGGGAGCACCTGGACCTGGTGCCCCCACCGGAGGCCGGGCGGATGCGGGACGTCCTGGCCCCGGCCGTGGCGCGGGCACGGGAGCTGGAAAAAGCCGGGGTGCTGGCCCTGAAGACCGCGGACGACCGTGCCCTCATACTCGGAGAACCGGGGCTCCACGGGCGGATCGCGCCCCTGCTTGCCCGCTTCCATGACCTGACACGGGAGATCGGGGACCTGCAAAAGACCCGGGCTGCGATCCCTGCCCTCGCCGAGCACCGGGGCATGCAGGAGCAGCTCCGGAGGCTGGAGAAGGAACGGGCCCAGCTGGAGGAGAAACTCCTCGACCTGAGGGCCCACCTGCAGGACAGGGAGCGGGAGCTGCCCCCCCTCCGGGAGAGGCTGGCCACGGCCCTCTCAGCGCTCCGGGGAAGGCCCATCCTGGTTCGGGAGTGAGGGACCGCAGGGAAGGTTTCTCACCGGAGACTCACTGCGGTAGCGAGATCGGCAGCCATCTCTTCCGCGGACCCGTACCTGCGGAACTTCTCCTTCTCCAGGCACCGCAGGATGATCCTGTCCACGCTGCGGGCAGCGGGCACCCGCGAGGACGGCGGATCCGGCGTATCCTCCAGGATCGCGCGGGTCTGTTCTGCGAGGGAACCCCCCGGGAAGGGTACCCTTCCCGTGACCAGTTCGTAGAAGAGGATTCCCGCCTGGTACAGGTCGGTCCTGGAATCGGTCCCGCCGAAGCGCTCCGGCGCGATCTGCTCGGGGGCCGCGTAGCCCAGGGAGAAACCCTCGACGGTGCCGGGGGTGCCACCCGAGAGGGTGGAGGAGAGGCCCCAGTCCGCGATCCGGGGTTCGCCGTCCGCCCCGAGCAGGATGTTCTGGGGCTTCAGGTCCCGGTGGACGATACCCCGGGCATGGGCATGGGCGAGCCCTTCCAGGATACCGGCCATGAGGTGCGCTGCCTCCGGCACCGGGAGGGGGAGGTGCACCCGGTCAAGGGACCGGGGATGGTACTCCATCACCACGTAGGGGATAGGGAGGATGTTGGCCGACAGTATCTCCACGATCCGGGGGTGGTGGAGCTCTTCCCAGACCCGGATCTCCTTTAAAAAACTCCTGCCGGTGGCCTCATCGGACCGCAGCGGGATCTTCACCACCACCTCCTTTCCCTCCGGCTCCATCCGGGCGCGGTAGACCCGGGCTACCCCTCCCCCGCCCAGGTACTCGGCACCGCGGAATCTCCCCTCCAGCTCGGGGGGGAACCTCGTGGCGGGCGCAGGAGACGGCGAGGCTGCCTGCGGATCCGTTCCGGTCTCCACCGGGGGAGACAGGATCGTCGCCCCTGCGGGTGCCCGGGCCGGTCCCCTCACCGGCGCTTTCGGTCCGTGCCAGAATGCCATCAGGGCGGATCCAAGCAGGGACGCAGCGAGGGTGAGAACCGCTGCCTCCCGCCGGACCGGTGTCATGGCATAGATGGCGGCAAGCCCCGCCAGCGCAAGGACGGCCAGGGGCACATGGAGGGTGGCGAGAAGGGGATGCTTCCTGCCCCGGGCTGCCCCGCGGGAGAGCACGAGGGCGGAGAGGCCCAGGTACACCACCGGGGCCGTGAGGGGGACGGCCAGGGTGATGAGGCCGGTCTTCCCCAGCCGGGCACCCAGGGAGACCAGGATGAGGAGGGCGGAGACCCACATGATCACTGCGGCAGCTGCCAGCGCCGCTGCACGGGAACGGCTCCGTGGTCCCCCCTGCCCCCCCTCCGGATACCGGGACCCCTCCCACTTCAGGAGCGCGATCAGGGCAAGGGCCGGGATGCCGAAGGCCAGCAGGCAGGAGAGGAGGAATGAGATGAGCCACGGGTCCGCTGCCGGAACCGCGGGGGTGACCCGGGGAATGGGGGTCCGTGTCGGTGCGGGCGTGATCCGGTTCACTGCCAGGATGCCGGCAGGGAGGACGAGGACAGAGAACCGGATCCGGTCCCGCAGCCGCCCGGGACCACCTGATAGCCACATCCTTTCCCTCACCATTCGATCTCTCTCCTCCGAAGATATGGCGACGAGGAGAGACGGGCATATCCTCCCGGGCGGCGGGACCGGGAGGGGACCTGCGCCCTCCCGTCGCCCTCCCCGGGGGAAGAGGGAAGGACTGAATGACTGATCCCACCTTCCCCTGTGAATGCTCCCTTCATTCCCCTCATCTCTGCCCGAATCCTAGCCCGAATTCGGCATCTTCCCCTCAGTCCCCGTTCCGGAGAGCATCACCAGGAACCGGGCTGCCCGCGGCCCCTGCCCCAGCTCCAGCTCATCGC
>JAJRCY010000032.1 GCA_028678715.1 Methanomicrobiales archaeon
CCGGGGAGCGCCTCCCTGAACTCCTCGGTGATGCGGAAGACCTCCATCAGCCTCTCGTGGTCCGGCATCTGGCCATGGACCGCTTCCTCCACCATCTCCCCGCTCTCCCGGAAGGCATTGAGCACCTCCGGCCCGATGATCCCGGGTCCCACGAAGAGCTCCTCCGCCGCGTACTCGAGGCATTTCTCGTTCTTCTCCAGGTAGCCCTTCGAGAGGATCAGCCCCCGCAGGCCGTGTAGGAGGGCGTGGTGGGCGCGGCGCACCGCCTGGCGCTCGTCCCCGTCCTCCATCAGCCGCTCTCCGTCCCGGAGATCGGTATCAACATCCCGGACCTCCTGCCGGACCCGGTCCGGCTCCACCGGCACCTTCACGAGAGTGCCCTTTTTCAGGCAATTCTGGAAATCCTTCTTCATGGATTCTTCACCCCCGGCCTCATCACCGACAGGGATGGCCGCTGCCCCCTGTGCGCAGGGGCGGGGCTCGTGACATCCCCGCTGCGTACTCCTGCCAGCCTGGATTGATAGGTTCTCCTTGCCGCGGACTCCTGCCATGTTTGGAAGCGGGAAAAAAGAGAGCCCGGCTACTCAACGGACTGCCGTGCCGTACGGTCTATACGCCAAGGGCGGCGATCACGGCGTCCCCCATCTCACAGGTGGACGCAGTGCCCCCCAGGTCCCGGGTCGCGACACCGGCAGCGAAAGCCCGCTCCACCGCCGCGTCGATGCGGGCTGCGCTGGTCCGGTCCCCCAGGTGGGCGAGAAGCATGGCCGCGCTCCGGATGGCAGCGACAGGATTTGCCGTACCTTTCCCGGCATGGGACGGGGCAGAACCGTGCACCGGCTCGAAGAGGGCATACCGGTCCCCGATGTTCGCGGACGGGAGCATGCCCAGGCCCCCCGCCAGGTAGGCGGCCACGTCCGAGAGGATGTCCCCGAACATGTTCTCGGTGACGATCACATCGTAGTCCCGGGGCTTGCGGAGGACGTCCAGGCAGAGGGCGTCGATGAACCGCTCCTGGCAGGGGACGCCGGCCTCAGCGGCCACCTGCAGGCAGACGTCCCGGAAGAGGGTGTCCGCCTTCAGCACGTTGGCCTTGTGGCCGACGGTCAGGTGCCGGCGCTGCTTTGCCAGGCCGCAGGCGAACCGGGCCACCCGCTCGGTGCCCTTCCGGGTGATCACCCGCAGCGACGTGGCCCGGTCCGGACCCACCTCCTCGATCCCGGCATAGAGCCCTTCGGTGTTCTCCCGGACGATGACCATGTCGGCGGTGGCACTCTTCACCGGCCGGACGTTGGCATACAGGTCCAGCTCCTTCCGGATCCGTACGATGACCGAGCGGTAGTTCGGGTCCGGGGGAGTGGTGATGGCCCCGAAGAGGATGGCGTCCGCCGCTCTCAGCGCCGCGATCTCCGCGTCTGTGATGGCCTCGCCGGTCCGCTCCCATCGGCCGTAGCCCACCTCCACGTCAAAGAATTCGATGTCAGGCCGGACGGTTGCGAGCACTGCCCGGGCGACTGGCACCACCTCGTGGCCGATCCCGTCGCCCTCAGCCACTGCAACCTTCACCACGGGCATCCCTCCAGCCCTGCGCCACCCGCTCCACTGTCATTGCGATCTGGCGGGGAGAGGCACCCCAGTGGACCACGCCACCGAAGAATCCCCGGTACACCCCCACACCCTCCCGCTCGGAGCGGCAGCAGCGGGCGATGAAGGGCTCCGCCTCCACCGACTCCAGCGGGCAGATCTCAGCCCGGGTGAAGTCGATGCCGTGGCACTCCCGGACCACCTGGGCTGACGTGATGCAGCCGGCGATCCGCTCCCCGCCCTGCACCGGGTCGGTGTCGAGCGTCCGGGAAAATCCCGCGGCCCGGCAGGGGTACACGTCCGCCGCGGTATCCGTGATGTCCCGGAGGTGGGGGACAAAGAAGACCGATATCTCACCGAAGAGCCCGGCCCGCTCCAGCCCGTCCAGGGAGAGGAGGAGCGATGGGGCCGGGGGCGAGACATCGTAGACGTGGAGGGGGAGGAACGGCGAGAGGTCCGGATCGCAGACAAAGGTCAGGTGCTCATCCCATCCGGTAAAGAGGGTGCAGCGCTTCCCGGACTCCAGTGCCAGCCGGACCAGCCGTGTCCGGTCATGGAGGTTCACCTTCTCCGGGTACCGGCAGACCTGGTCTGCGGGAGCAAGGATCCGGGTGCCCCGGATCGGCCGCATCATCCCCTTTCCCCCCGGGTCCCGGATCACCTCCCGCACCTCCGGGCCATCCGGCGTCTCCACGACGACGTATCGGGAGAGGAAGTAGACCCGGTCCCCGCAGGGCTTCCCCCTTGCATACCCCACCTCCTTGCAGTGGCGGGGAAAGATCACCGGTGTTCCCTCCAGTAGGGCACCAGCCCCCCGGCCCGGACGATCGCGAGCATCTTCGGCGAGAGGGGAGTGCCGTGGCACCGGGCCCCGTCCACCTCCACCCATCCCTCCGCCAAGTTGAACCGGACACGCGCCCCCTCTTTGCAGGCCACCTGACACTCGATGACGGGGAGCCCGATGTTGATGGCATTCCGGAAGAAGATACGGGCAAAGGAGGGGGCAATGACGGCCACGACTCCGGCCTCCTTGAGCGCGATCACGGCCTGCTCCCGGGAGGAGCCGCAGCCCATGTTCTTCCCGGCCATCAGCACCGTCCCCTTCAGCCGGGAGGCCAGGGTGGGATCCAGGTCCTCGAAGACGTGGGCTGCCCACAGGGCCCGATCCTTCGTCCTCAGGTACCGCCCGGCAATGATCCGGTCGGTGTCCACATCGCTCCCCAGGCAGACCGCCCGCCCCTCACCGCACATCCGCCACCTCCGGCACCGTGACCTCCCCGCGGAGCGCACCGGCCGCCGCCGTGGCCACCGAGGCGAGGAGGATCTCGCCACCCACGCCCATTCGGTTCGTGAAGTTGCGGTTCGCCGTGGAGAGGCAGGTCTCCCCCTCCCCCAGCACCCCCATGTGGGCGCCCAGGCAGGGGCCGCAGCCCGGCGGTCCGAGGACGCAGCCCGCCCGGACCAGGTCGGAGAGGATGCCCTCCACCGTGATTCGTTCCAGTACCCGCCGGGATGCGGGCACGACAATGGTCCGCACCTTCACCTGCCTGCCCCGGACCATGCGGGAGAGCCGCAGCAGGTCCTCGTAGCGGCCATTCGTGCAGGTGCCGACAAAGACCTGGTCGATGGGCCTGCCCGCCAGCTCCGCCACCTCCTGCACGTGGTCCACCCGGTGGCCGGTGGCCACGAGCGGCGTGAGGGCGGAGAGGTCCAGGGAGACCTCTTTCACGTAGCGGGGCGAGTCCGGCACCTGCATTTCCGCCTCCACGCCGAAGGTGGCCAGGTACTCCACCGCCTCCCGGTCCGCGTAGCAGAGGCCTGTCTTGGCCCCCGTCTCGACAGCCATGTTGCAGAGGGTGAGGCGACCCGCCATCGGGATGGCTGCAATCCCATCCCCGACAAATTCCAGCGCGCGGTAATTGGCACCGTCCATGCCCAGGGCCCGGACATAGGCCAGGGCTGCATCCTTGGCTTCCACGGCTCCGCGGAGCTTCCCCGTGAGGTGCACGGCGATCGTCTCCGGTACCCGGAACCAGGTGGACCCTGACGCCCAGATGGCTGCCATGTCGGTGGCACCGACACCCGTCGCAAAGGCTCCGAAGGCCCCCAGGGTGCAGGTGTGGGAGTCGGCCCCCACCACCACCTCCCCAGGCCGGACGATCCCCTCGGCCATCACCTGGTGGCAGATGCCGGACCCGATGTCGCAGAAGGTGAGCCCCTGCTCCCGAGCAAAGTGCCGCAGCTCCCGCTGGAGACCAGCCGTTGTCCCGGTGTTGGCCGGGGCGATATGGTCAAAGACCAGGTACGTACACTCGGGGCGGCGAATCCCCCGTGCACCCATCTCGCAGAAGGCCTGGTGGGCCAGTACCCCGGTGCCGTCATGGGCGATGGCACGGTCCACCATGACATCCACGTACGATCCCGCCGGCGCCTTCAGGATCTGTTCTGCAAGGGTAGGCATCCTGTTATCCCACCCTCTGGATCGACTCCCGGATCAGCTCCATCAGCACCTCAGGGGAAACGCCGCACTTGTGCTCGCTCCGCATCTTCACCTGGTCCAGCACGTGGCAGAGCTGGGCCTCGGAGAGGGTGTACCCCAGGGAGCCCACCACGTGCTCCAGGGCCTTCTTGCCCGTGTGCTTGCCCAGGATGAACTGCCGCTCCCCGCCCACCAGCTCCGGGGGGATGTACTCGTAGGTGAGGGGGTCCTCCAGGATGGCAGCGATGTGGATCCCGCTCTCGTGAGCAAAGGCATGCTCGCCCACCACGGCCTTCGTTTTTGCCAGCCTGATCCCCGAGTAGCCCTCCACCAGGTGGGAGAGCATCTTCAGGTGGGACAGGTCGTAGCGGTTCACCCCGCCGTTCAGGCGCAGCGCCACGAGGACCTCCTCCAGCGCCGCATTCCCTGCCCGCTCGCCGATACCGTTCACCGTGGTGTGGAGCTGGAACGCCCCCGCCTCGGCGGCCGTGATCGTGTTGGCGGTGGCGCACCCGAGGTCGTTGTGGCAGTGGGCGCAGAGGGGCTTCTCCAGGGACCGGACCAGGTCCCCCATCACGCGGCGCATCTGGATCGGGGTCAGGCACCCCACCGTGTCGGCGAAGGAGAGGAGGTCAGCCCCGTGGTCGATGGCCTTCCGGTACACCTCCTTGAGAAATTTCCGCTCCGTCCGGGAGGCGTCCTCGGCGGCGAACCTGACCTCGACCCCGTGGTCCTTCGCGTACTCGACGAGGGCCACCGCCTCGTCAACCACCTGGTCCCGGGGCTTCTTGTACTTGTGCCGGATATGGAGATCCGAGGTGGCGATGAAGAGGGAGACCATGTCCACCCCGCAGTCGATCGCCGCGTCCACGTCCCCCTGCCGCGCCCGGGCAAAGCCGCAGATCCGGGCGTCCAGCCCCTGGTTCGCGATGGCGGCCACGCACTGCTTCTCGTAGGGTGAGACCACCGGGAACCCGGCCTCGATCACGTCGATGCCGATCCTGTCCAGCCACGATGCGATGTCCATCTTCTCCTCGCGGGTGAACGAGACCCCGGGGGTCTGCTCCCCGTCGCGGAGCGTGACGTCACAGATCTCCACATGCCACGGTTTCATAGGATTCCCCTTCAGGGCAGATGCCCTCCACCACCAGGGTCCGGGGGCGGTCGACCGCATCGATCAGCCCCTCCAGGCGCGGGTCGCCGGCATCCCCGATGACGGGCGAGGCCCACGCCAGGTAGGGCACCGGGTCGAAGGCCGCGGTACCCCCCACCATGCCCAGGCGGTTGTTCTTCAGGACGATGCAGAGGAGCGGGAGCCCCCTCTCGTACACATCAATGAGGGCGTTCAGCCCTGAGTGCAGGAGCGCGTAGTCGCCGACGAGAGCGATCCCGGTGGAACGGGCCGCCACGGCGACCGAAGAACCCAGCCCGTAGGCGGCCACCCCCACGGAGTAGGGCGGGTTCATGGCGAGGATCGCGCAGCCCATGTCGCAGGCGGCCGAAAGGCCCTTCTTCGCCAGTATCCCCATCACAGGCTTGAAAGGGCAGTGGGGGCAGAAGGTGCGGGCGTGTCCCCGGTCCGCCATCCGCTCCACCTTTGCGGGCGGTTGCGGCGGCTTGAGATCGCGATGCTCGGCGAGGAACGGCCGTCCCGCCTCGCGGATCACCCTGACAGAGGGCGGGATGGCCGGCGGGGGATAGACGGTCACCGCGCGCGATGCCCCTTCCACCGCCCCCACCGAGACAGTATCCCCGGAGATGCGGTTCAGAGGGTGGCCGCGGGCCCACGCGAACATCTCCGCCGTCCCCTGCGCCGCGGCGGCCACCCGCCCCCGCATCGTGAGATCCGGGGGGGCGAGCCGTCCCTCCCCCCGTGCACCGGAGCAGGCCGGTGCCGGCGCCTCCTGCTCCAGGACCCCGGCCGTAACCCGCAGGATCGCCATGCGGGAGAACCGTTCCGATGCCAGGAATGCCTCCTCCAGGGCTGCCCCGATCGTGTCACCGGAGGGCTCCAGTACCGGCACCTCTGCCACCTCGCCGTAGTAGCGGGAGTCCTGGGCGTTCTGGGAGGCGGTGACCGAGAGGTCATCGCCAGCGACGATGACAACCCCTGCCCGGAGCCCCTGGGTGGTGGCGTTGACGAGCGGGTCGGCGCAGGCGTTCAGCCCCACGTTCTTCAGGATGACCGCTGCCCTTCTCCCGGAGAGAGAGTCCCCCAGGGCATACTCCAGTGCCACCTTCTCGTTCACGGTCAGCTCGGCCCCCACCGCCTCCGCAACGTCGGTCACCGGGTAGCCTGGCACGGTGTAGAGCCGGTCCGCGCATGCCCGGAGGGCCTGCGCAAGCGCATCGCCACCCTTCATGTGTCCCTCCCCGGCGTGAGATCGCAGCCGGTGCATGCGGTGCACATGGTACGCACCCGCCGCGGGTCCAGGCCGGAGTCCCGGAGGGCCTGCTCCTGGATCCCCAGCAGCCGGAGGAGCCGGTCTGCTGTCGGGCGGGACCACCCGGCCAGCTCGGCCGCCGGTGAAAGGGGCCGCAGCACGGGGATCACGCCGGCCCGCGTGAGGTCGTTGATGCACCTCGCCATCTCCCCGTCCGACTCTCCCAGGCCGACGATCACGTTGGAGCATACGGCCCCCTCCCCAAAGAGCTCGACCGACCGGCGGAGTGCCCGCCACATGAGATCGTAGTCCAGGCCAGGGCACATCCGGGCAAAGAGGGCGGGGGTTGCCGCCTCCAGGTTCCACTTCACCTCTGCCACCCCGAGGTCGTGGAGGAGGTCGGGTGTCCGGAGCGTCGGATAGACAGAGACGCCCACCGGTTTCCCGAGGGGCACGACCCGCCGCACCACGTCCAGCACCTGCTTCTCTTCCTGGTCGAGGGATTCCGCCACGCCCGAGGTGATCGACACCGCATCCACGCGATCCAGCACGCCCTTCACCTTTTCCAGCACCTCCTCGGGGCACTTGACGCGCCCGTGGAGCCGGGGCACCGTGCAGTAGCGGCAGGAGAAGATGCACCGCTCTGAAAGGGTGATGTACGCCTGCCGGGGGCAGTGGAGACCCGGGTTCTCCAGCACTCCCCGCAGGGGTTCACGGCCATGCCCTCCCGATACGATCACGGCCTTCCCGGCCCCCTCGTGATGCAGCAGGAGCGGGCTCGCCGGATCCACCGAGAGCCGTACCCGCCGGCCGCCCACGGAGAAGAAGACCGATCCCTCCCCGCCGGCGGTCGGGCCCGCCGTGGAGCGGGAGATGTACGCCCGGCAGTCCTCCCCCTTCAGCGCCACACGGCCCACCGCCAGCAGTTCCGCTTTCACCCGTTTCCATTCCATGGCTCAATCGCCTCCGTATACCGTGTGGAGAAGGGAATGGCCGCCACCGCCCCCATGAGGCCCCGACCCTTCATGATCGCCTGCATCCTCCCGTCCAGCACCCCTCCCAGCTCTTCGGATGAGACCTGCTCCCGCTGGACCTTCCGGCCGAAGGGAAGGAGGTGGGAGGGATCAAAGCCCCGGTAGACAGCCATCCCCGTCTCCTTCGACAGGGTGTACCGTTCCAGCAGGTCCCGGTAGCCGGCCACCAGCCCCCCGGGGTCGGACGTGGCAAACTCGCAGACCGTGGCCACGCAGTTCTTGGTCCGGAACGGCACCGGGAAGAGCTGGACGATCGTGTGGGAGAGGTACCGGCTCCGGTCGTCCTCCACCGTTCGGGCAATGTTGTGGGCCAGCGTCCAGGTGGCCCCTTCCTCCTGGGTGTCGGTGTCATCGATGCCGATGAGCACCCGCTCCCTCCGGGGGAGCCAGACGGTGGACCCGGCCACCTTTCCCCCTCCCGAAGGATCAGTCTCGCATCGCAGCACGCCCTTTGCCGTTGACCGGCAGATGGAGGCCCCCACACCTCCCCCGCCGAGACCCAGGTAGGAGATGGCGATCTCATCCTTCTCCACCGTGACACCGGTGATCCCGGCCGCGAACGTGGACCCCTGGAGCGGGAGCTCCACCTTCCCGGGCCGGAGCAGGTACCGCATGGTCGCTCCGACCACCCGGGCAGACTCCACAAGAGGACTCTTAGTATAGTGGTGCCGGGCCCACATGGCCCCGCCCGTGCAGTCAAAGAACTCCACCAGCTCCACCCGGCGTCCCTCCAGGTCCGAGAGGGCCACAATCTCGGGGTAGTGGATGACGTAGGGATCGGCGATCTTGGGCATGGGAATATCTCTGGAGGGAAGTTTTGTCGCCGAAAATATCGTTAACGAACTCTTCGGTATTAAAGGTATGGAATGGTCTTCATGGGGCACCTATGATCGGTGAGGAATACCGATGAAGGGGCTATCCTCATGGGGGTGGGACCGGGA
>JAJRCY010000033.1 GCA_028678715.1 Methanomicrobiales archaeon
CGAACTCACCCCCTCTTTGACCGGATCGCATCCGCGGACTGCCTGGCGCTGGCCTCCCCCATTTACACGATGGGGATCACTGCCGAGCAAAAAGGCCTCATCGACCGGGGCCAGTACCTCTGAACTTCCAGGCTCTCATTTCCCTGGGAAATCACCGACACTCCCGGACAGGATCCGGGGGAGTCCCTCCTCCGGTTCTTCCTCAGCAGCTATACCCTGCCGGATATCCACCCCAGGATCCCGGGCTCGAGGGAGACGGCAACGAGAGCGAAGGAGACGGCGATCAGTGCAGCGAAGACGGGGACATTCCAGGCCAGCACCTTCCTCCCGTCCAGTCCCCCCACGGGAAGCATGTTGAATGCGGCGAGCATGGCATTCACCCGCCATCCCACCGTGCCAATGAGGCCGAAGATGCCGCCGGCGGCGACAGCCAGCAGGAGGAACGGGATGCAGAGGAGGAGGTTGACGAGCGGCCCCACCGCCGAGATCCGGCCGTTCTGTTCCCGGGTGGGTGACCCGGAGATCAGGGTTGCCCCGGGCGCCGCGAAGACCACCTGCACAAGGGCGGCCATCACCACTGCGACGAGGAGCATCAGGTTGTCCTTCCGGAACTCGGCCCAGTAGCCATACCCCATGGCCGTGAACTTGTGGGCCATTTCGTGGGCAACAAAACCGATGCCCACCGTGCTGAGGGCGACGGCAAAGAAGAGGAAGTACTCGGGAAGGGAGATGCCGGACCCGACGAAGAGCAGGGTGAAGGCTATAGAGATGGCAAACCAGGCCACGGCCAGGTCGCGCCATTCACGGGGTGGGATCCGTTCAAGCATACGCGTCCCTCTCATCTGGCACCTGATCCCCTATATCCCCTTGGGTGCGGCAGAGGTTTTTTCATCCCCGGATCCGGAACCTTCACCTATGTCCGTGGAGTCCATCCGGCGAGAGATCGACGAGATCGATGCCCGCATCATCCAGCTCATCGCCCAGCGCCAGCACCTGGCCGGCCGCCTCGCGCACCTGAAGTACCAGCAGGGCCTCCCCATTCACGATGAGACCCAGGAGTCGCGGGTGCTCTCGCGGGCCTTCTCCCGCGCCGTCGAGGCCAAGGTGAACCCGGTGCCGGTGCAGCAGATCTTCCACACCCTGGTGGAGATGTCGGAGGAGCGGCAGCGGGAATGCCAGGGAGACGGCAACCTGCCGTGAACTGCCGGGGTGCTGCATCAAAAAGGCGAAGGGGGAGTGGTGAAGCGGGCTACCCGAACCGGAGGGTGGCCACCATGTCCAGGTTCGCGTTCCCCTGCGGTTGCTGCTCGTAGTACCAGATCCCGCCCGTATAGGGCGCGTGGTAATCGGCATACCCGTAGTAGTGGTTCCTGCCGTTGTACGTGGTACCCGTGGAGACCACCAGGTAGTAGAGCCCCTCCTCCTTCACGGTCACCGGCGGGTCAAAGGTCACCTCCACCCCCGCGGGACCGGTCCCGACCTGATCCGGCGTGAGGCTGGCCTGCCCCCGCGTGATCCCGGTGGCAGGGTTCGGTGTGGTCCGGATCATCACCTGGAGGGGCATCGCGGGATTCCCCTCCCGGTGCAGGGTCAGGACGGCTCCGGTGATCCGGGATCCCGTGGCCCGGAAGCTCTGGGAATGCCAGCGTCGGCTGTACGAGGAACCCACGTATACCCGGGTGGTGGGGTCCGAGGCAATGACGAGGGTACCTGCCGGCTGGGTCACCACCACGGAAAGGGGTGGTGACCACTCCGACTCGGCTCCCTCCTCGTCCCGGGCCTTCACCCGCACCAGATACGTACCGGGCGCTGTCCACCCATGGGATGCCGCATGGGTTGATCCTGACGCCAGGAAGGGCGTGAGGTTCTCTGCCCCGTCGTCCCAGTCAAAGACACAGGCCACTGTATCGCCGTCCGGATCGCTGGCCACCACCCGGTACTCGCCCACAGCTCCGATGGCGATCTCCACCGGTCCGTTGGGAGACGGGGGGATCCCGGGGGGCCGGTTGCCGGTGCCGATGATCGTGACATCCAGGGCCTCCGACCAGGCGGAAGCGGCAGTCCGGTTGTCCTGCGCCATCACCCGCACCGCGAAGGTTCCGGGCGAGGTCCAGGCATAAATGCCTGTCACGGTGGTTCCGGAGGCCACCCGGTCCGACACCCACGTGGATCCATCGCCCCAGTCAAAGGTGAAGGTGAGGTCGTCCCCGTCGGGATCCGCGGCACCACTGGAGAAGGCCAGGTGCTGGCCGGTGGTGCCCTGGACCGGCCCCGACGGAACCGCGGGTGTCTCCGGCGGCCGGTTGGCGCCGGGGACGGTGCTGACGGTGACCGTGCGTGCCGGTGACCAGCCGGAGGCAGCTCCGGAGGCATCGGTGGCCATCACCCGCACGGCAAATGTTCCCGGGGAGGCCCATGCATGGGTACCGCTCACCGCGGTCCCGGATGGTACCGGTTCCGACATCCATGTGGATCCGTCCCCCCAGTCGAAGGTTCCCCTGACGGGATCCCCGTCAGGATCCTGGACCGTGGCCGTGTACGCACAGGGAATTCCGGTGTCACAGGCCGAAGGGCCGGCGGGAGCGTCAGGCACCTGGGGCGGGCGGTTGCCGGGTGCGGATGCGGCAAAGGTCAGGAGGGCCGCCAGGTCCAGATCCGGGTCACCGTCCTTGTTCTGTTCATAGTACCAGATCCCCCCCGCATACGGGTGGGTATTGTCCAGGTACCCCTGGTAGTAGGCAGAGGTGTTGGCTGCGGATCCGGTCGTGAGGACGAGATACGCGGTGGACCGTCCCGTCGCATCGGCGGGGGTGTCGAAGGTCACGTTCACCCACCCGATCTCCGCCTCTACCTGGGAGGGAAGGATCGATGCCTGGGAGAGGGTGCTTCCGCCAGAAGTGCCCGGCGCGGTGCGGATCATCACCGACAGGGGAACGATGGGGAGCCCCTGCCGCCGGAGCGGCAGCGAGACACCGGTGATCCACGGTTTCTTCGGGCTGAAGCCCTGGGCTGTCCACCGCCGGTTGTAAGCGGATCCGATGTACACCCGGGTATTCGTCCTCTCAGTGATGGTCAGGGTTGCATCCGGTTGCAGCACCCTCACCGCGAGGGGCAGGGAGTGGCCGGAGGCCACGCCGTAGCTATCCGTTGCCTGCACCGTGACCGGGAAGGTCCCGGGTACGGTCCAGGTATGGGTGGCCTGCACCACCGTCCCTGAAGGGACGGCTGCACTCTCGGTCCATGTTGCGTCACCCCAATCGAACCGGAGCACCACCGGGTCGCCATCCGGATCCGTCGCCGATGCCGCGTACCGGTTCAGGAAGATCGTCTGGGTGGAGGCAGGGCCGGCAGGGATGGCCGGCGGCGATGGCGGGCGGCTATCCGGGACCTCGCTCACGGTGATGGTGGTGGCATCCGACCAGGGCGAGGAGGCATTGGGGACGTCAAAGGCCCTGGCCTTCACGGCGTACGTGCCTGGAAGGACCCATGCATGGTCCGCGGAGAGGGATCCGCCGGATTCGGAAAAGCCGGTCCAGTTCGCTGTCCCGTCGCCCCAGTCCATCAGGACCCGGACCTGGTCGCCGTCAGGATCCTGGGCACGGGTGGTGAAGGTAGCCGACACCCCCGCCACCCTCTCGCGGGGCCCGGTGGGTGCGGCAGGGGTGCCGGGAGGCAGGTTCCCTGCCAGGATCCACTCGGAGAAGTAGAGCTGGGACTCCAGGTGGGCGGCGGCGATGGCCGGGACCTGGTCTGCGGGAGGCCGGGTACTCTGGGCAACCTCGATGGTGTAGGGATAGACGGAGACATTCTCCTGGAAACGGGAAAATCCGTAGATCCAGTCATCGTGGTCACCGGAGGCCAGATCGAACCGCGAGGACTGGAGCGCGGTGTAGCTGCCGGTGCCCGAGGATCTGGGGATGCGGGATGCGATCCGGGAGCCCAGCCGGGCCATGCTCTCATTGTCCGGCGTGGAGAGGGAGGTGGTATACCCCCAGGGCCATCCCACGGATTCACCCTTGCTGTGGTAGTTCAGGCTCCCCCGGAATCCCTGGGCCACGACCAGGTCCCGGATGGCCCGGGACTCGGGCTCCGAGAAGAAGTCCGGGCCGCAGTAGGTCTCCTCGCGGGTGGAGTGGCTCGCCCCCACCTGACCCCAGGCCCCGGCGGGATCGCCGTTCAATGCCCCCTCGTAGTTCCGGTTCAGGTCCACACCATAGGTGCCATCGCCATTGGTGCGCCGGTTCCTCCGCCAGTTGGGGTCGCTGTTCTCGGTAAACACCAGGCCGTCAGGGTTGACGACAGGGACAAACCAGATCTCGCCGGCGTTCACGATCTCGGTCACCCGCGGATCTGAACCGTAGTGCTCTGCAAGGAAGGTGAGGTAACTCATCAGCACCTCACCGGCGATCCTTTCATCCGAATGCTGCAGGGCCTGGAGAAGGATGGCTGGCTCGCCTTCCTCGGCCCCGGGATGGTCTGTCACCTCCACCGCCCAGATGGGCCTCCCCTCCCCGCTGGTCCCGATGCGGTGGCGCATGATGATATCGGGATGGGCCTCTTCAAGGGCGGAGAGCTCGGTCTCCACCTCGCTCCATGTATGGTACCGGGCCGGGACCGTGGAGCTCCCGACGGTCCGGTACTGGGAGGGGGAGTAGTCCCGGTCCACCATGCCGGACCCCCGTGCATCCAGGGACCGCGCCCAGATACGGTGGGTGCCGGCGGGAAGGCCGGTGGTGTTCAGGGCGGCGGACCACGCGGTGGTTCCGGTCGCCGGGGTCCAGTCACCACGGTCCACCTTCACCTCCACCTTCAGGATCCCGTCGGGATCCCCGGCGGTTCCGCTGGCAGGGAGGGGGGCGGGGGAGAGGAAGGCGGTTCCGTCCGCGGGTGACGCCAGCGCAACGGTCGGGGGTGAGTTGGGATGGTCCTTCTTCGCAGCCATGGCATCCAGGAACTCGTTCCAGGGCGTCTCGACGGAGAAGCGGAGGTCCTGGTAACCGGCCAGCTGGTACATGCTGATGGTGAGGCCGGTGGTCTCTGAGCGATTGCCGGGGGCAACGGCAAAGACCGCCGAGGAGATGGCTGATCGTGTGACAGCGCAGGCCTCCCGTATCTCCGGTGAGGCCGAGAGGTTTGCCTCCAGGATACCGGCGAAGTGCCCGAGATCCGGGTTTCCGCGGAACGTCACGGCCCCGCCCGCTGCCTGGACAATGCTCCCATGGCTGGAGCCGGCCCGGTGCTTCATGGTCTGGGCGAGCGCGGTAACCGCGGGCACCAGCTCACGGTCCAGCAGGTCCATGTCGGTTGCCGACAGGACCCCCGAGGGAAAGACCGCCCGGTAGTGCTCCACCATCCGGGCTGCCAGGTCACGGGCGGTCCATCCGGGATTTGCTCCCAGGTCCCCCAGGACAGAGGCACCTTGCTTGTGGTACGGGAACCCGTCCGCAGGTACCAGGTCGGATGATCCCACCTGGACATCGGCAAAGGCCTTCACCTGGTAGTAGACCTCTGCCTGGGCCATGGAGCAGGCATCGTAGGCCAGGAGGTCGACCGGGCGGCCCCGGTACCGGGCAATCTCAGACATCCCGGACCGGAGTTCCTTCATGTCCATGGAGGTCGCCGTGTCCATGAGAAGCCCTCCCAGACCGCTGCCATGGTCCCAGAGGTCGATGGCGAGGTGCTCCGACGGGTAGGTGGCGATCACCCACGTGGCCACCGAAGAGAGGGTGGCGGGATCCCCCATCTCCACCTCGGTGCTCCAGGCAGGGTTCACGTTCGAGAGCGGGATCTCTGTGGCCGAACCTCCCCCCGGGTTGATCACATAGAGATGGGTATTCCTGTCCCCCCGGTCATCCTTGAGCACGATCAGTGTCACGTTGGCCGTGGATCCTGCCGCCAGGAACTCGGCGAAGTCATCGTCGCCGTAGGGATCCAGGTTGTTGTCCCCGTCCATGTAGCAGAAGTACGTCCACTGGCGTGTGCCGGAGGCCTGCAGGGGAGATCCCGGGGAGAGGGGTATCTCACCGGGCGCCGGGAGCATCTCCTCCACATCCACGGAACGGCTCAGGGTCACGGCTGCGGATGGGATGGAGGAGTTGGGTGCAAAGGTCCGCCCTGCGGCACCCCTCTCCGAGATGACCGTCCGCCGTGTCAGGGGATCGGTGCTCCTTACGACGACACGGCCCCGGTAGAGGCCCAGCACGCCCCCCTCCTCGCCCGCGGGAACGGGGTCAGCGGGCGGCTCGGTGCCCTCCACATCGATGCGGGTATAGAAGGTCCGGAAGGTGCGGAAGGTCCTGTCCTCCCAGGCCAGGTGGAGGTACCGGCCTTCCCGGAGGACGGAGACTGTACCGGGAGTGTATCCCCCGTCCCGGAGGATCCGGTCCAGGTCGGCCTGGAGGCGGGGTGCCCGTGCCCCTTCGGCCCGGATTCGCGGCGCGTACCGGGTTCCCTCCAGCCAGACCCGGACAGAATCATCTCCGGTACCGGCCAGAAGCGTGTGGCCCTGTCCTGTGGTCACCGTCCCGGCGAACTGGAAACCCATGGCCGGGTCTGCTGCGGCCGAAAGGCCGATGAGGGCAGGCAGGAGCAGGAGAAGCACTGCCAGAGAGAGTTTCTGTTTCATGGTCCGGTCCTTTCCCTGCCGGCACATATTCCCGGAGAAGAAACGGGATGATGCCGATCAGGAATGGTTTCTCATTCACACGGATTTTCGTTATTTCTCCTCTTTAAACTATTTACGGGCAAAGATTCGTGAAAAATCAAAGAAATTTGATTTATTTACATGGCTCAATATATTTATATAAATAAAATCATCTCTCCTGAGTACCCGCGGTGCCCTGCCGACGAGAAAAGGGGGAATCCCTTCACGGGAACCTCTCTCCTCCCCGTATCCCTCCCCGAGTAATCACATTTCTTGAACATGCCCCCCGGGTTCAGGAACAATGAAGAGGAGAAACCCGGGGGAGGATCCCTCACCGTCCCCCTGCACCCCCGCCGCCGAAACCCCCGCCCCCGCCGAAGCCGCCGCCGCCGTGGAATCCCCCTCCGCCCCCGCCCCGCGAGGGAGGGACGAAGGTGGCCAGCGGCACGAAACCCATGTGGAGCGCGGGGGCGATCTGAACGTCGGGGATATCGATCTTCAGCTCCTTCATGGCCTCCACCACCTTGTCTCCCACACCCAGCGCGGTTCCGTACACCAGCCACTCCCCCCACATGGCCAGGTCCGCGGGCGCGTACTGCCGCATCAGGGCCAGGTCCGAGAGGAAGCGGGTGAAGGCGTCCCACTGGAGCTTCTCCTGGTAGTAGTTCCCCTTCCATTTCCCGAAGAGGGTGGAGGGGAAGGCCCAGGCAACCGCACATTCGATCGCTGCGGCGATGCCGAGGAACGCGGCCGGGAGGAGGAGGCCGCCGGCCTGGGGACCCCAGACCAGCACCAGGATGGCGATCCCTGCGACGATGGCTGCGCCGAGGAGCAGGGGGATCACCTTCGGCCTGCCGTCGATGACGAACCGGGATGCGACGGAGGCATCGGGTTGCGTGGAGAGCCCGTCCAGGGTGGCCTTCATCCGCATGACCTCGGCCTCCTTCAGCCGGTCGGACCGGGCCTCGGTGGCCAGGGCCTGGAAGTATCCCGTGCGGACCACATCCCCGTGGCCGGTGTTCCTGAGGAAGTTGATCACCCGCTGCTCGTACGGATCCTCCACCGTGGGTTGCAGGATCCGGATCTCAAGGTCAGGGGTGTGGTCTCTCATCAGGTTCCCGATCCCGCCGAGGAGGCCGCCCCGGGGCTGGGGGGCCTCCTCTCCCGTCTCCCTGATCTGGAGTATCTTCCGGTGGTGCAGGTCCAGGATGGTGGCGTACAGGCCATTCGCATCAAAGTCCAGGGCATCCCCGCGGAAGACAAGGTTCACCACCCAGGGCTTGAGCGTCCGGTCAGGAACAAAGGAGAGGTACTCCGGTACCACCGCCTCCAGCTCCTGGCCGTGGCGCCTCCAGATCCAGTAGAGGAGGAAGGGCATGCCAAGGGCGAGGGCACCGGCCAGCACGAGCAGCACCCCCCCTGCATAATACGGGATGCTCCAGAGCAGGCTGGCCTGCTCCGCCTTCCCCTTCACGTCGGCCACGGCGTCCGGGAATCCCTGGAATCCGTCCGTGAAGGCCCGGGTGGCCAGGATCTCATACCCCAGCACCTCGTCCTTTCCCGCCCTCCCGGTGAGGAGAAGGGAGTTACCGGTCCGCGTGACCGAGAGGAACGGCGGGTAGGGATACACACCCGCTACACCGCCGGACGGGAGGGTGAGGGTGACGGCGCGGTAGGGCACGTGGGCGTCAGCGAGCCGCAGGTTCAGGTGGCTGAAC
>JAJRCY010000034.1 GCA_028678715.1 Methanomicrobiales archaeon
ACCTGCCAGGAGCCCATGGAGAAATGCTTCCCTCCCTCAAAGTCCAGCTTGGCGTTAAAGTCGGTGTCCTTGTCTGCGATAGTGGAGAACTGGTAGGCGCAGCACTGGTAGCAGGAGATCCCCTTGCCGGCACCCCGGTACTTGGGCATCTGGTTGTCGTAGTAGGGCGTGCCGAACTTGGAGGCCAGCTCAAAGGTGAGGAGGTACAGGTCCCGGTAGGACGGGAGGTCGGGGTGGGCCCGGTTGTAGGCCTCGTCCTCCGTCATGAAGTCCGGCTCAATGGAGATCTCGGGCTTCGGAAAGTTGAAGGGCTTGCCCCAGGCGTCCCCCTCCAGCATCACCTCCATCATGGCCTTGAAGAGGAGCCGGACCTCCCGCTCGAACTCGCCATAGGTCCGGAGGGGCGCCTGCTTCCCGTCATAAACCTTCCCCTTGTACACGACGGGCCGGTCCTTCCAGAGGGTGGGAACCCCCGGCGAGAGCTGCACCGACGAGAAGACCAGCTGGCCGCCCCGGGCCACCATCATCTGGGTCATCTCGTACACAAACATCTGCATCAGCTGCCGGATCCCGTCGTAGGGCATCCCCTCAAAGTAGGGGGCCAGGAAGGTGAGGAAGTTGTAGTAGCCCTGGCCCCCGGCAAAGTTTGTCTGGGCCGAGCCAAGCGCCTTCACCGCGTGGAGGACAGCCACTTCCGGGCGCTTCGCAGGCCCGGCCACGGAGGCCTTGGTGCCGTTCCCGTCGGGCATGAGGCCGTAGTACAGGAAGTAGCGCAGGTCCCAGTCCTGGCAGAAGGGCCGGGTCCCGAAGTACTCCAGATCATGGATGTGCAGGTCGCCTGCCAGGTGGTGGTCCCCCAGCTCCGGCGGCAGCTGGAGCAGGTACTGCTCCTTGCTGATCTTATCGGCCTTCTTCTTGTGGGAGGTCTCGGCGTTCTCCTGCAGGTTGGCATTCTCGTGGGCCTCGAAGCCCCGTCCCACGTCGATCAGGTGCGCGTCGTAGACCGGTGTCCCCACCCGGGTGCAGACATTGCGGTACTCGACCAGGCCCTGCTCCAGGAGCACGGTGTTCATGATCTCCCGGATCAGGGGGCCGGAGAGGGAATCCAGGCCCAGCTTCAGGATCCGCTGTTCCACCACCCGCGCAATCTCCCGCGCCAGCTCCTCGGTGGCCGACTCATGGCTGTAGAAGACACCCAGGAGCTTCGTCTCCTCGACGAGCTGTTTCACGATACGCTCCCGGTCCCACTCCACCATGTGCCCGTCCGAAGAACGCACTTTCGGGAGCGGGGAGAGGAATCGGCCGTCCAGGGTCGTCTGCTGCGGGAAAACTGTCCTGCTGACCGTTTTTTTCTGCCGTGCCACGGTGGTTCACCTGCTGAATCCTGCAAAATACTATTAATGAATTGCTATTTGATTTTATCGAGTTATACCGCATTTCATTTCTTTTTAAACCTTTCCTGCCTTTATAAGCCCCACTCCGGCCCCCATTGCAGGGGTCTTTTGGAGAAACAGGGAACCGGATCCGTTCCGGGCGGGATTGCACCCCGCTGCAGCGAGAACCGGGGAAGGCCGGGCTGGCTCAGGGGATCCGGTCCAGTGCGCCTTCCTGCAACTTCCCGCGGGGGAAGAGGTCCTCGGAGGTGAGGAAGGTGTCGCCGCCCCGGAGCACGGGGGCCTCCATGACAAAGACCCCGTTCACCCGGAGGTCGGTGAGGGAATCGGCACTGGCCATGTCCTGCTCGGTGAACGGGATGCCTTTTTTCTTCAGGTACTCCTTGAGCATTTCGCAGTTCGGGCAGTTCTCGAGCGTGTAGAGGATCAGGGGCTTGTCACTCAACCGGATCACACCTGTGCAATCGAATACTATTAGGAGCTGGGTGCGCACATACTGTTGATGGTCAGGACGTTTATTGCTATTGATCTCCCCCCGGAAGTGACGGACCGGGTGCCTCCCTGCCAGGAGATCCTGAAGCGGTCCGCGGCCCGGCTCACCCTTGTCGATCCCCGGAACATCCACCTGACCCTGAAGTTCCTGGGCGAGGTGGAGGAGTCGATGCTGGCACCCATCGGGGATGCGCTCCGTTCCCTCCGGTCCTACCCGTTCTCCATGGCCTTAAACGGCGTCGCGGGTAATCCAACGCGGGCTCCCCGCGTCATCTGGTGCAATGTCCAGGATGCCGGCCAGTGCGTCCGTCTCCATGACCGGGTGGAGGAGGCCCTGGCCCCTCTGGGCATTCCCCGGGACCCGCGCGCCTTCACCCCCCATGTCACCATCGCACGGGTGAAGCGGTTCGATCCCTCGCTCCTCCCGCAGGTCCGGGCAGTGGCCCTGACCACCTTTGGTACCTGCACGGTCTCCGGCTTCTCCTTCAAGAAGTCCACCCTCACGCCCCGGGGCCCCCTCTACGAGAACCTGTTGGAGGTCCGGTGGTGACCCGGCTCCCCTGCGAGGTGGAGGTTCTCCACCGGATCCGGCCCCGCGAGGAGGAGCGGGCCTGCCTTGACGGCGTGGCACGGCAACTGGTCGCGGCCATCGACCGGGAGGGGCCGGCCAGGGGCATGGTGGTGGGGTCGGTGGCCCGGTCCACCTGGCTCTCGGGCGACCGGGACCTGGACATCTTCCTGCTCTTTGATCCCTCCCTCACCCGGGAGGAGCTGGAGGCGCAGGGGCTCGCCCTCGCCCGCCGCGTGGCTGCAAGGTACGCCTCCTCGTATCACGAGAAGTACGCCGAGCATCCGTATATCAATGCCTCCATCGACGGCCTGGACGTGGACCTGGTTCCCTGCTTTGCTGTCGAGAGCGCGGCCCGGATCAAGTCGGCCGTGGACCGGACCCCCTTCCACAACATGTACATCGCCACCCGGATCCCGGATCTCGTGGACGACGTGCTGCTGCTCAAGCAGTTCGCCAAGGGGGCGGGGGTGTACGGCTCGGACCAGATGACCGAGGGCTTCAGCGGCTACCTCTGCGAGCTGCTGGTGCTCCACTACGGCGGCTTCACCCCCCTCCTTCAGGCGGCGGTTGCGTGGCGGCCGGGGACCTGCATCGACCTGGCCGGGCATGCCTGCAAAGCCTTCGACGAACCCCTCCGGGTCGTGGACCCGGTGGATCCTGCCCGGAACGTGGCCGCGGCCCTCTCCCTCACCAGGATGTGCGAGTTCGTCGAATGGTGCCGGGGCTACCGGGAGAGGCCCTCCGTCGCGTTCTTCTTCCCGCCGGTGCAGGAGCCGTTCACCCGTGAGGAGTTCGCCTCGCGCCTGGAAGAGCGGGGTACCCGCCTCCATGCCCTCTCCTTTGCGACACCTCCCCTGATCCCGGATATCGTCGTGCCGCAGCTGAGGAGGAGCCTCGAGGCCCTCTGCGGCCTTCTCTCGCGGGGCGGGTTCGTCGTGCATCAGGCAGAGGCGCTGATGGGCGAGGAGCACTCCCTGCTCCTCTTCGAGCTGCTGGTCGATACCGTGCCTCCCGTCGTGCGCCACACCGGCCCGCCGGTCTGGGACCCGGAGAACGCAGGCAAGTTCACGGAGAAGTACCGGAAGAACCGGCTCTCCGGCCCCTTCATTGTTGACGGACGGTACCACGTCGAGCTGCTGAGGAGGTTCACCGATGCGGGTGTCCTCCTCCGCTCGCCGGAGGTACTCTCCGTGGGCCTGGGGAAGCACGTGAAGAGGGAGATGGAGCGGGGGTGGGAGGTCTGCGAGGGGGTCGACTGCTATCGCGACGAATGGGCCGGGTTCCTCTCCCGCTTCATCGAGCCGGCATCCCCCCTGGCGAGGATGGGGCGCCAGGGAGTCGGGGATACTGCGGGGGAGTGACGGGATGAGATCCCCGCCTCCAAGGATATCCGGGAAACCTGAGGAGAGAAGAGGATAACGATGACGGATATTACCATGTCCGAGGGGGGGGAGCTGGCGGATCCGAAACTCCGTTTGATCGCGCTGCGGGTAGGGAAGATCCTCCAGCTGGCCGCCGAGAAGGCGGTGGCCCACCAGGCGGAACCGGACCGCTACCCTTCCGACCATGCCAGGGCTTCCCTGGAGCGGATCTTTTTCGCCCGCCTCAGGGAACTTCCTGCAACAAAGCAGCGGAATGCGGTTGCGATGGTGATGCCCTCTGTGAAGGCCGGCATGGTGGCACGGACTTCCGCCTGGGGGGATCTGAGCTCGGTGGACCTCACCTCAAAAGTACCCATCGAAGAACAGGCCCGTACCCTCCCCTTTCCCCCCGAACTCACCTTCCCGATGTCATTCCTGAAGTCCTTCCCCTCCCTCCACGGCGGCGTGGTGGACGCCCATCCTCTCCGGACCCTTCCGCCGGGAGCACCGGGAGACCGCCCGGTTACGGCTGCCCGGACCCTGGAGTTCCGGGTCCACCGGCTCTCCTGCATTGATGAAACCGGAGGAGTGCTGGAGGATTTCTGCGGGACGGATACGATATTTTTGAGCGGCGCGGCCATCGGGGCGACCGGTGCCACGGCACTGCTCCCTGAATTGCGGATCGGGGCCTTTGATGCGGGCTGCGTGAAGGAGTTCACCCCGCCCCGGCCGTTCTGTGCCTTTGATCTCCGCGAGGGGGCGGACTGGCCCAAGGCGTATTTCGTGACGCTGGTGCTCTCCGACCTGGAGATGGGCAACCTGGCAGGATTCCAGAAGAAGCTCGTTGAGAAAGCCGGTGAAGAGGTCACCTCCGCCGTCTTTGCGGCAACAGGCCTCTCCCTTGGAGCCCGGGGAGGCGTCATGGGTGGAATCATCGGTGCAATGACCGGGTGGGTGGCAGGATGGATCTTCGGCGATCCCGGATCCTGGTGGAACCAGGATGCCTTTCCGCCGAAGACCATCGCCCTCGAGATCCCATCACGGTCGCATGCGTTCCCCGGCGGCAGGCAGGAGAGTGCCCCCTCCCTCACCCAACTGCGGGGCCGCGACGGGGAGTATGCCGTGGAGTTCGACTGGCGGATGGCTCCCTGATGCAGCAGCAGGAGAGGATGTTCCCGAACCACGTACAGCCAGCTGCAAATGTCCTCACCGAATTCAGAGGTGAAACGCAGTTTTTTTGTTCTTCATGGGTCCGGTGAGACGCTCTCGGGGGCTCCACCCCCGCCTCGACCCCTGAGGGGTTTCCTGATCGAAGCATGTCAATGTCAAGCATCTGCGTACTACTACTGGTACGCTCTCGGGGGCTGTGCCCCCGCCGCGGGGGCATCCCCCGCGGTTTTCCGGAGATATGTGGTTCACCCTGTACCGCTGACCGAAGAACCGACTATCCTCACCGGGGGAGGGGCCGGGAGGGGGCAGGCCCCCTCCCGCACGGTGTTGATAACATCCGGCAGTTGCACGGACTCGGAAAAACCGAAGCTCACTCCATCCTCCCCGCGAGGCGCCCACGCGGCGGGGGGACCGAGAGGTCCCCCCCCCTGGAGCGTCCCAGTCGTATAAATCAGCCTAAAAAAAAGAGAGGATTCCAAGTGGTAACAACCTCTACATCTTCCGCCGGCGCTTCGCCTTCGCCGCCGCCAGCTTCTCTATCGCCGCAAGGTCCACCTCTTCCTCGCCCTTCACCAGCCGGCCGGAGGCGAGGGCAAGGTCCGCGAAGGCCTTCCCCTCCGGCGTGCGGATGACCAGCGTGGTGAACCCCTTCGGGCTCCCGACCGCCCCGGCCGAGATGTCGGCATCCACAGCGGTGAGATCGGTGCAGGTGTGGCATCCCGGCCGGACGGCAGCCTCCAGGCTCGCGAGCGGCAGGACGAGCGCCGGCTTCCCGTCCAGGGTCACCTCCAGCTTCCCCTTCACGTCCAGCCGCTTCACCTCCCAGGGCGCGACCCCGTGCTCCTTCCCCAGCACCTGTTCCACCAGGATCCGGTAGTCGAAGGTCTCGGTGCAGAAGAGGCCCAGGAGCAGCCGGAGCGATCTCCCGAAGGGCTTCACCAGCTGGTGGTCGCTCTCCTTCACGAGGCGCAGGGCCTGGATGGCGCAGGGGACCCCCACCACCGCCACGCGCCGGTACTTCCTGGCCACCACCGCCTCTTTCAGGGAGGCGAGGAGCGGGACCCACCACTGGTACCGGCTCCCGGCCTCGTGGACGAGCGCCTCCCGGGACGTGATGACGACAGACCGGGGCAGCAGCGTGAACCGGTCCTCGGCAACGGTCACCACTGCGTCGATGAGCCCCTCCTCCAGGGCGTGGGTGAGGAGGGCCGTCACCGCTCCGCCGCTCTGCCGCCGGGGCACCTCGAACCCTGCCCGTGCAGGCCAGATCTCCCGGTACTCCCCCAGCATCCGCTTCGGCGCCCGGTCACCGGCCCGGGGGCAGACGGCAACGCAGGCCCCGCAGGGAACCCCGTCAGTATCTTCCTTGCAGTACCCTGAGGAGACCGGGGATGTCCCCGGGTCCCGGGCAGGGAAGTGGAGTGCATCGGCAGGACAGACCGCGATGCAGGCCCCGCACCCGGAGCAGAGCCCCTGGTCCCAGACCTCTTCCTTCAGGTTCCGGTAGCTCTTCGCTGCCATCCGCTCACTCCCAGGTGTACTTGCTGGCAAAGGGCCGGGCTGACGCCGGCCCGATGCGGGTATAGTCCGCCGAAAGCAGAGCCTTCCTGTCCATGCCGAAGTGGGAGGCAAACTCCTGCACGAAGGGGGCGATGCGTGTGCGTTGGGCCGTTCCAAAGGGCTTCTTCGTGGCCCCGACCCCCAGGAACCGGTCGTCCACCCTGCCCCGGATGAAGATCTCCCCGCCGTGGATCCCGCTCCCGATCCCCCGCTCGGTGACGGCCGTGTCGTAGCCCAGGCCGAAGACCAGGATCAGGCCGCCGGCCATGTACTCGCCCAGGAAGGCCCGGGCGCTCCCGCCCACCATCAGCACCGGGGACTTTTCCCGGTACTCCTTCATGTGGATCCCGCCGCGGTAGCCGATGTCGTCCCGGACAAGGACCTTTCCCCCCCGCATGCTGTGGGCCACCGCGTCGCCGGCCGACCCGTGGATCACGATCATCCCGCCATTCATGGTGTTCCCCGGCGCATGCTCCGCGTTGCCATGGACAATGCAGGTGGGGCCGGACATGAACATGCCCAGGTCGCCGCCCGGTACACCATGGATAACCACCCGCACGTCCCCCCTGAGGCCATCGGCAATGAACCGCTGCCCCAGGACGTGCTCCAGGACCACCTCGGATACCCCGTCCGCCGCTGCCTGCCGGATCTGCCGGTTCAGGGTGGTGTAGTCCATGTCCGCGGCATCGATCCGGATCGTCCCGCCCATGGTCACGCCCCCACCGGCTTCACGTCCAGCACCGAGAGAATCCCCTCGTCCAGCAGGTAGCCCCGGAGCCGTTCCCGGTTCCCCCGGAGGGACTCGATGCTGTTGATCCCGGCAGCCCCCATCAGCTCCGAGAGCTCAAGGGTCCAGGCATGGATCAGGTTGGCCACGTGCTGCGATTCCACGTCCGGGTCCAGCCGGGCCGTGAGATCCTCCCGCTGGGTGGCGATGCCCCAGGGGCAGAGGCCCCGGTAGCAGGTGCCGCAGACCCGGCACCCCATGGCGACGAGAGCCGCCGTGCCGATGTAGACGGCATCGGCACCGAGAGCAATCACCTTGGCCACGTCGGCGCTCTCCCGGATGCCGCCGCTCGCGACGAGTGATACCTGGTTGCGGATCCCCTGCTGCCGGAGCTTCTCGTCCACGCTCGCGATCGCTGCCTCGATGGGTATCCCCACGTGGTCCCGGAAGACCCGGGGGGCGGCACCGGTCCCGCCCCGGAACCCGTCCACCACGACGGCGTCCGCCGACGAGCGGGCGATGCCCGCCGCGATGGCCGCCGAGTTGTGGACCGCCGCGATCTTCACAAAGACCGGCTTCTTCCACTCGGTGGCCTCCTTCAGGGCCCGGACCAGCTGCTTCAGGTCCTCGATGCTGTAGATATCGTGGTGGGGGGCCGGGCTGATGGCATCGGATCCCACCGGGATCATCCGCGTGCAGGAGACGTCCTCGCAGACCTTCTCCCCCGGAAGATGCCCCCCGATCCCCGGCTTGGCCCCCTGGCCGATCTTGATCTCGATGGCGGCGCCCCGCTCCAGGTAGTTGATGTCCACGCCGAACCGGCCGGAGGCGACCTGCACGATCATCCGGTCCTGGTACGGGTAGATGGCCTGGTGGAGGCCTCCTTCCCCGGTCCCCATGAAGGTGCCGGTGGCGGCCGCCGCCCGGGCCAGGGAGAGCTGGGCGTTCAGGCTGATGGCCCCGTA
>JAJRCY010000035.1 GCA_028678715.1 Methanomicrobiales archaeon
CCTGCGCTCCTCCAGCTGGCGGGTGATCTCCTCCACCGCCTCGGCGGTGACACCGCGTTTGCCGATCCAGACCGTGGGTGTCAGTTCATGTATCGTGCGTCTCTCCATGTCTCCTCCTCACCACCCGGTAACGCCGCTGCCTCCGGCACCGCAGGCAGGTGGCCACCACCTTTCCCCGGTGGATCCTGACCCGCAGGTTCACCCCCGGTGTCAGGAACGCCCCGCACCGGCGGCAGTAGCGCCGGCGCAGGTGGCGCGGGATCCTGACCCGGTGCCGCATCGCGATGCGGCGGGCCAGCGCCACGCACCGGTCGCTCCACTCGCCATGGGAGCGGGCGAACCCGGTCGCATGTGCAAAGAGGATCTCGATCCGTTCCCGCGCGATCCTCCGCGCATCACCGGAAACCTTTCTGCGGCCCATCGATTACCTCTCCCACGCAGCGTGCAGGGGGCATCCCGAAAGAGGGGAATCGGGTCACCGGATGATGACCCGCCTTCCCCGTACCTCCAGCCTCCCCTCCAGGAAGAGGCGCACCGCCTCGGGGAGGATCCGGTGCTCCTCCGCAAGGATCCGGGCGGCCAGGGTCTCTTCCGTGTCGTCCTGCTCCACCCGGACGCACCGCTGCAGGACGATGGGGCCCGTGTCGGTGCCGGGATCCACCAGGTGCACGGAGCAGCCGGAGACCCGGACCCCGTGCTCCAGTGCCTGCCGCTGGGCATGCAGCCCGGGAAAGCAGGGAAGGAGCGCCGGGTGGATGTTCAGGATCCGGTGGGGGAAGGCATCCACGATCTCCCGGCCCAGGATCCGCATGTACCCTGCCAGCACGAAGAGGTCGGCCCCTGTCGCATGCATCTTTCGGAGCAGTGCTTCTTCATAGGCGGCCCTGTCAGGGAAGGAGCCAAAATCAAGGACGGTCGCCGGAATCCCTGCCTTCCCTGCCCTTTCCAGGGCATAGGCCGTCGGGTTGTCGGTGATGAGCCGGAGGCAGCGTGCCGGGACCTCGCCGGCCTTCATCGCGTCGATGAGGGCCTGGAAGTTGGATCCCCTCCCCGATGCCAGCACGGCGAAGCCCTTCATCCGCTCTCCTCGCCACCACCGGACCCCTGGCCCGTGCTTCCGTGCCTGGGAAGGATCACCTTCACCTTCCTGATCCGGCGCCCCCACATCTGCAGGACCACCAGCCGGACCCCCGCCTCTGTGACGGCTACCATCTCTCCCTTGTGGGGGATGTGGCCCAGCCGGTCGATGATCAGCCCCCCCAGGGTCTCGAAGGACTCCTCCACCGGGAGGTTCGTTCCGAGCTGTGCGTTCAGTTCCTCCACCCAGACATGGCCGTGGACGAAATAGACCCCCTCCTCCATCTGCTGGATCCCGGGCTCCTCCTGGTCGTCGAACTCGTCCATGATGTCCCCCACCAGCTCCTCCAGGATATCCTCAACGGTCAGGATGCCGGCAAAGACCCCGTACTCGTCCAGCACCATGGCCATGTGGACCTTCCGGCGCTGCAGTTCCTTCAGGATCTCATCGATCTTCTTGGACTCGGGGACAAAGTAGGGCTCGGTGGCGAGATCGCGTATGCCCTGGTCCTTCCGGTCTGCGAGCACCGCGGGGAAGACGTCTTTTATATTCAGGAGACCGGTCACGTTGTCTTTCTGGTCATGGAAGACCGGCAGGCGCGAGAACCCCGTCTCGTCGAAGACCCGGGCGGCGTCGCGGAGGGTCGCTGTGTCCTCCACCATCACGACGTCCAGCCGGGGGGTCATCACCTCGCGGGCCGTGGTGTCGCCGAACGCGAGCACGTTGTAGAGCATCTCCTGCTCTTCCTTCTCGATGGTGCCCTCCTCCTTCCCCAGGTCGATCCATCCCCGGATCTCCTCCTCGGTGATGGCCGGTTTCGCAAAGGCTGCCGTGAGGGTGCGGGAGCGGCTCACGTGGTCAAAGGCCCAGAGGACCGGTGAGAAGATACGGGAGAGGAGCAGGATGGGCCGGGAAACGGCCAGGGCAACCGGTTCCGTGAACCGGACGGCCAGCATCTTGGGGCCGATCTCCCCGAAGATCAGGAGGACCAGCACGACGAGACCCGTCGCGATCCCGACCCCTGCATCACCGAACCTGTCGATGGCCATGGATGTGGCCACTGCTGCGGCTGCGACGTTCACCAGGTTGTTGCCGATGAGCACCGTGATCAGGATGTGGTCCGGCTCCTTCCTGAGGGCCGCGAGCGCTGCCGCATTCTTCTCCCGGGTCTTGAGGAGGGCCCTCACCTTGGCCTGTGTGATGGAGATGAGGGCCACCTCCGAGCCCGAGAAGAAGGCCGAGAAGAAGATACAGACGAAAAACACAGCGATTTTTACGAGTTCCTGGGCCATTCTCATCCACGACGGGAGCCACACGCAGCAGAGTGCAGGAGGGATATCCGCCCCGTCGGTATGATCATCGATCCCATGAGTGATAAAAGTAGCGCATTACCCGGTGCACCGTCGGAGAAATGCGGCTTCCCCGGCCAGCAGCTGGATCTTCTCCTCCAGAGAGAGGTCATGGGCCAGGTTCTGGTCCTCGATCTCGAGCGTCAGGGGACCGTCGTACCCGCCCCCGGCGATCGCCTCGAGAACCCTCCCGACGAAGGGATCGCCATCCAGCGGGAGGTGCGAGACGCCGTCCACCGCACGGGAGACGTGCACGTTCACCAGACGGTCCCCGCAGGTCTCGACAAAGCGGGTGAGGAGGGCCGGGGAGTGGTTCATGGCGTGGGACAGGTCAAGGGTGAAGGAGAGCCATCCCTCCCGGTCGAGGAGGTACCTGGCCTCCTCCGGGGTGGCCATCATCGCATTGACGGTCGGCTCGACGTTCTCCATGGCAACCTTCACGCGGCTCCCTGCCGCCGCTTCCCGCAGGACCGCCAGGTACCGGGCGAACCGCCGGTAGTCATCGGCCATCGGAGCCCTCTTTGCCGTGCGTTTCCCCGGATGCACGGTGACCACCGGGGCTCCCACCTGTTCTGCGAGTTTCACGGCTTCCGCTGCCCACCGGCGGGAAGCTTCGGCCACGTCAGGATTGATGGAACAGGGGTTGAGATCCAGCACCGGCGCGTGGATGTGGAGGGACGGGATCCGGGGGTGGGACCGGATGGCCGCCCTCAGGTCTCCCGCCGGGAGACCCTGGAGCCAGAAATGCGGGGTCTCCAGCCAGAACTCGATCCCGTCCAGCCCGGCCGCCTCGACGGCATCGAAGATCTCGTCGACCGGGTACTCGTGGAAGAACATGCTGGAGGCGAACACCGGGATCATGTGGGGAATTGATATACCGCACAGGGCATATACGCATGGGATGGAACCCTGCCTTCTGCCGGATTCGCCCGGGGGCGGTCCCCTTGTGCTCCGGGTCTCGGAGGTCTCGGGGATCATCGTGGACGCCCTGGACATCCCTGCCCTCCAGAATATCTGGATCCGCGGCGAGATCACGAACTACAAGCCCCAGCCGTCCGGGCACCGCTACTTCTCCCTCTCCGAGACCATCCACCAGAGTGCATCCGTCCTCTCCTGCAAGATGTGGCAGAGCTACGCCCGTACCCTGGACTTCGAACCCCGCAACGGGATGGCGGTGCTGGCCTTCGGGTCCGTGGAGGTCTACGAACCGTACGGTACCTACAACCTGATCGTCCGGGAGATGCGGCAGGCAGGGGAAGGGGAGAAGCACCTGCTGGTCGAGCGGTGGAAGAAGGAGCTGGCGGCGGAAGGACTCTTTGCAGCAGAGAGGAAGAGGCCGCTGCCCCTGTTTCCCCGCCGGGTGGGGGTGGTGACATCCTCCTCCGGGGCAGCCTTCCGGGACATCTGCACGGTCATCGCCCGGCGCTACCCCGTGGAGATCGTGCTCTCGCCCACGCCGGTCCAGGGCGAGGGCGCCCACCGGGAGATCGCGGCAGCGATCCGGCGGCTTGCAGGGAGGGTGGATGTGATCATTGTGGGGAGGGGTGGGGGCTCCTTCGAGGACCTCTTTCCCTTCAACCATCCCGAGGTGGTCCGGGCCATTGCGGCCGCACCGGTCCCCGTCGTCTCGGCGGTAGGGCACGAGGTGGACTGGGTAATCGCGGACCTGGTCGCCGATTGCCGCGCAGCGACGCCCTCGGCAGCCGCGGAACTGGTGGTGCCAGACCGGGCAGAGATCGGCCGGGACCTGGCCGGGCTGCGGGACCGGCTGCGGACCGGGCTCATGAAACGTGCGGTCCGCGGGCGCGAAGTGCTGGAGGAGGTGAAGATCCGCCTCCACCCCCGCCGGCTGCAGCGCCGCGTCGATGACCTGCACGAGAGGGTTGTCGATGCGGACGGCCGGCTGCGCGGGGGGATCACACGGCGGGTTGAGCGCGGGAGGCTGGAGTTCGCCGGGCTGCAGGCCACCCTCGCAGCCCACAGTCCCCTGGCCCTTCTCGCCCGGGGCTACTGCATCGTGGAGAAGGGGGGGAGGCCGGTCCGGAGCGCCCGAGAGATTGCCAGGGAGGACCGGCTCCGGTTGCGGATGAAGGACGGCGGCGGGCAGGTGAGGGTGGAGGAGGTATACCATGACGCGGAAGTTTGAGGAGCTGATGGCCGAGCTCCGCGAGATCGTCCGGCAGATCGAGGACAGCGAGACCACGCTGGACCGTTCCCTCGAACTCTACGAGAGGGGAGCAGCGCTCGTGAAGGAGTGCGAGCGGCTCCTCGCGGAGGCGGAACTGAAGATCACCGAGGTGACGAAGGGGGAGACGTAGGGCGAGCCGGGTCAGTGGCTTCTCGCCCGCTCAAGGTCAGGGAAGCATGAGCGACAAGGTCTCTCTCATCCGGAACGACGACAGGGGGGATGCTCTTCCGGGGCAATTGCCTCCGCCTTGGCGCACGCGGTTTTCTGGCTTAATCGATCGATGGGCTGTTACTCTGTACTCCTCGGAGAAGTGGGACGCTCCATGGGGGGGCGTACGGCCCCCAAGAGCGTCTCACTCGTACACTACAAATGCGATGTACCGCCAGTTCACGAATGAAAAATTCTTCGACAACCGCAGCGGGAGGGGGGCCGGCCCCTCACCCGGCCCCGCCCCTGGTGAGGATAGTCCCTTCTCTGGCTCCGAGATTCAAAGGAAATTTACTTTTCATCCGAAAGCGACGCGGTCATCTCCACCACCAGGGTCTCGCCGGTGCGCAGGAGGCAGATCAGGTCCCTCGGGAGGGTTGCGGCCGTGCGATCGGAGAGGATTCCCACGGTCCTCCCGTCGACATACCGGCTCCGCCTCCAGACCATGTCGGTGGGATGGGTCAGTGTGAGGGCAGCGGATCCCCGGGAGTGCACCTCCACCCGGAGATCGCAGAGAGAGAGCCGGGTGAGGAGCACCGCGCGGTCATGACAGAGGACCCTCCTGAATTCCGGTGGGAGCCCTGCGGCGCCGCACTCCGCCGCCACCCCGATGATGCAGTCGCCTGCTTCCGTAAGGTGGCCCTCGGTCGTGATCTCAAAGGTGGTGGGATGCGTGCCCCGCACCCGCGGGTGCCCGCGGCAGACCACCGTCGCGTGCGCCTCCATCCTTTAAGAATGAAGGGCGCCCACTGCTATTTCAATGTTGATCCCATACCCCTGCCCGGGCTGCGGCCATGAGACCGGGCACCGCGTGCTCAAGGAGGGGGCCGAGCTCCTGGTGGAGTGCTCCGGCTGCGGCCACGTACACCGGGTCCGGTTCCCGGAGCCGGCCGAGATCCGTGTGAAGGCCATCGTCTCTGACCGGGACCGTTCGCGGGTGTGCGAGGTGGAGCTGGCCGACGACGAGGAGGTGGCGGTGGGAGACCACCTGGCTGCCCTCTGCGGGGGCGAAGCGGCGGGGGTGGAGGTGACCGCCATCGAGAGCGGGGAGAAGCGGGTGCCCCGGGCGGCAGCCGCATCCATAGGGACCCTCTGGACACGGGCCATCGAGCACGTGGTGGTGAAGGCATCGGTCCACCGGGGCCGCACCACGGAACCCTTCCACATCTCCTGCACCGGGGAGCAGGAATTTACCGTGGGCGGGATCGCGACCGCAGGAAAGACCAGCTTCCGCATCTCCCACATGAAGCTCCGGGACGGCCGGGTGATCCGGAGGGAGGGGAAGGCGGCAGCCGCCCGGGAGATCACCCGGATCTACGGCTACCGGCTATAGGTACTTCCGGATCGCCCCTTCCAGTTCCTCCCGGTGGACGACCCCTTCGAACCTCTCCTTCACCTGGCCGTCCGTCACAACAAGGATCGTGGGGGTGACCCGGAGGGTATATTCCCTGATGAAATGCGGGTTCTTCACCGCATCAATCTCCTGGATCCGGAGCCCCAGGGCGGCCTCCACCTCCCGGTTGATGGGCTCCTGCTCCACGCATCCCATGCAGCCTTCCTGTGAGAAACAGAGGACCATGACTGCCATGGAGGGAGGTGTGGGGGGACGGGAGAAAAACCTTCCCCGCCGTCACCGCGGGAATTCGGCAAAGGATAGCTGGGCCGTGGCGTACCGGAACCGGAAGGTGGCACTCTCGTTCGTCTTCTCCACGACGCTCGCCGTCCGCACCGCCATCTCCTCCTGAGTCTCGTTCTCCAGCCCCTCGACCACCGGGGTGGTGGAGATGCCAAAGGACACGAGATCCCCTACGGCCAGGGTGGAGAAGTTGAACCCGCGGGACTCCAGGTACTCTGCGGTGAACGTCTGCTCGTAGGTATCGTTGAATGCGAAGGGGATGGTCCGGGACTCCCCGGCATGCAGGCCGAGGAGCCCGACGCTCATCTCATCATACTCCTGGCCGAAGAGGGCAAAATTCGTCGAGCCAATCACGGGGTTATAGGCGGGGATCAGCGTGAAGGCCGGGCTCCCCGTCTTCCCTGCTGTCATGGGGAGAGCCTCACTGGCATAAAAGACCGGGATCCCTTGCTGGAGGGCAGCCCTGGCTGTTGGCAGATCAGTGGTGAGGATGGCGTTGCCATTGCCATCCCTTATCGTGAACTGCAACTCGACGGTCTCCAGGGGCTGGACGGTCCGGAACGTGGTGAGCCATCCCATCCCCCATGAGGAGAGGATCATCATCCCCACAAAGGCCACGCCGATGGCAATGAACGCCACCTTCTTCCAGACTGGAGTCTTCTTCTCCTCCTCCCGCTTCATGCCTATAGCATCAGGCGAAAGGCAAGATAAAACCTCCACTGGGGTACCCTGCGGCATCGGAAAGTTTAAAAGATAAGAACACTCACCATTGGTTAGCCATGTGCGGACCACCGCAGGGTGCCCGCAGCGGCTGTGACTGGGGTGATGAGAGATGGTATGGAGAAGGTACAGGCCGTATTCTACGATCTGGAATGAGTTCAATGAACTGATGTCGGAGATGGAGAACCAGTTTTCCTCCCTCATGGAGGGGATCGAGACCACTCCCCTGCTTCCGGCAAAAGAACTCCGGGAACGGATGCTTCCCGCCCTCCGCGGGGATCTCCGCGTCGACGTGCGGGAGCATGATGACGAGGTCGTGGTGGTGGCGGACCTCCCCGGGGTGGAGAAGGACGATGTCTCCCTCCAGCTGATGGATCCGAGGACGCTCCAGATCTCCTGCGAGCGCAGGGCTGAGCAGGAGGAGAAGGCGGAGGGCTACTACATGAGGGAGCGGAGGTTCGGGTCCATGGACCGGCTGATCCGCCTCCCCGTGGATGTTACAGAGAGCGGTGGTTCCGCCTCCTTCAAGAACGGGGTGCTGGAGGTGCGGCTGAAGAAGAGCGTGGAGGAGAAGGGAAGAACGATTCCCATCGAGTAATCCCTGTTCTCCTCCCTTTTTTCACCGATTCCTTGAAGTCACCGGAACGTACAACCTTCAGGTAATGGACAAGAAGAAGGTCCGGGACTACATGACCTACGACGTGGTCTCTATTGACGCCCATTCCACGGCAAAGGATGTCCTGGAGACCATCCAGAAGACCGGGCATGACGGTTTTCCGGTGGTGGACAACCACGAGGTGGTGGGGTACATTGCGGCCCGGGACCTGCTTTTTGTGCTCCCCAGCGTGCCCCTCGAACGCGTGATGTCCACCCACCTGATCGTCGCGGACCCGGACATGTCCATCAACGATGCAGCCCGGGTGATCTTCCGGTCCGGCATCCAGAAGCTCCCTGTGGTCGACGAGCAGAACCGGCTCCTCGGGATCATCTCCAATTCCGACGTGATCAGGTCCCAGATCGA
>JAJRCY010000036.1 GCA_028678715.1 Methanomicrobiales archaeon
ACCACACACACCAGCAACAGACACGGGGCATGCGGGGACACACCCTCCCAACCCTGATGCAGGAAATCTGAAACTTTCCTTTTCCCTGCAGGCCCCGTGACACTGCACACCTGTGATGAATCCCGTGACGATGGCATTCTCTCCGTGCATGACACGGGGCGCCGCACCATTGATCATCATTGATATGACAGTGCGATGGCAGGGATGGTCCGGTGGTTTTCCGTGGTCCTCCCTCCATATCACCCAGGGCCCCGAGGAGGGAAACCCTGGAGACTGTTTTACCAGCCTCTTCTTCCGTGAACCCCAACCCGTTCTCCATGCGCCGCAGCGAGAAGGAGATCGCAGACCGGGCTGAGAGGGAGGCACGGCTCCAGGAAGCTGCTGTCTGCCGGATCGGGAGCTGCGATGGCGGCAGGCCGTACGTGGTCCCGGTTACCTTCGTGTACGAGGCAGGGGCAGTCTTCATTCACTCCGGCCCGGAAGGAGAGAAGATCCGGATCCTGAGAGGGAACCCGCGGGTGTGCGTGGAGATGGACACGATCGGGAGGGTGTTCCCGGCCGATGAACCATGCCGGTGGACCGTCTCCTACCGTTCGGTGATCGCGGGAGGGATGGCGGAAGGGATCGAGAAGGAGGACGGGAAGGTCCGGGCCCTCACCTCCCTGGTGAGGAAGTATTCCGGGAGGGGCGCGGCGGAGTTTCTCCGGGAGAGGCTGGATGAGGTGATCGTGATCCGGATCCCCCTCGACTCCATGACAGGGAAGGCATCACCCTGCCTCACGTGAGGGAGAGCCCGGGATCACCCCCTGCCGGCTCCCTGGGGGATGCGTTGCCCCGGTTCGTTTCAAAGGATCCATAATATCATATATTAGAACATGGAAGTTATTTTCCCTTTGCAGCCCCCATCACCTGGGGAGGAGGCAGGGTTCCATGAAGGTCATCGCATTCCAGCACAGCCCGTATGAGCCCCCGGGGGCCATCGGCGAGATCCTGCAGGAGCGGGGGATCCCCCTGGACGTGATTCCCCTCTACGAGACGCAGAGCGTCCCTGAGGTGGATGCCACCCACCTGGTGATCCTGGGCGGGCCCATGAGCGTGAATGACGAGAAGGGGTACCCGTTCCTTGCGGAGGAGAAGGCCCTGATCCGCCGGTGGGTCGGGCAGGAGCGGCCGCTGCTCGGTATCTGCCTGGGTGCCCAGCTGATGGCATCCGCATTCCGGGCACCGGTGATCCCTTCCGAACCGGAGCAGGGCTGGTACCCCATCCGCCGCATCGGGAATGGAGGGGGCCTGTCTCTTCCGGCACGGTTCCATGCCTTCCAGCTCCACGGGGAGACCTTCGCGGTACCCCCCGGGGGAGATCCCTGCTTCACGGGTCACCCGGTCCGCGACCAGGGATTTTTGCTGGCACGCGGGATTGCGCTCCAGTTCCACCTTGAGGCCACGCCGGAGATGGTGGAGCGGTGGACGGGAGACCTTGAGCCGCACCTCAGGTCCCGGATCCTGAGCGATACGGCACACTACCAGCCCGCGGCGGTGCAGCTCTGCCGGGACCTGCTCGGGGACTTCCTGGAGAGGACCTGACCGGTAATGGGGTGGCCAGCCTCTCCTCCAGACTATCCTCACTGGGGGTAGGATCGACAAAAGGGAGGCAAACTCCTTCTCCGGACTATCCTCTCAGGGAGTGGGACCGGGAGTGGGCTCTGCCCCCTCCCGACGCCCTCCCCCGGTGAGGATATGCTCCACTGACTGGCCGGCAGGGGATCCGGCGGATTTCGGTTGTACCGCCACTCTCCCCCGTGAGGATATTCCCTTCCTGCCCATTCTGATCGGGAATGCCGGTCACAACCTGGATGGGGGCACAGGTCACGATCGACAGAAAAGGCGGGGAACCTGGCACTCACCCGGAGAGAGTCCCTGCCGGCTGTGGTTCCGGCTGCCGATCCCCGCCCCTGCCCCCCAGCAGCACCAGCACCGCCGGCATCACAATGATGGCCCCGATCAGGGAGAACCCGACGGAGAAGACCGTCACCATCCCGAAGTTTGCAATCATGTTGAAGGCCGAGAGCATCAGGGCCGAGAAGCCGAAGACCGTGGTCAGGCCCGAGACCGTGATGGCGGTCCCGATCTGGGAGACGGCATGCTGGATGGCAGGAAGGAGCGCCATGCCCTTCGCCCGCTCCTCGTTAGCCCGCTCCATGATCAGGATTGTGTATTCGGAGGCGACACCGATGGACATGGAGCCAAGGGTTGCGGTCATGGGAGTGTAGTCGATCCCGAGCATGTACATGACGAGACCGTTCCACCCGACAATCATGATGATGGGCACGATGGGAGTGACTGCCTTCCCCAGGCTCCGGTACACCAGGAAGAGGAAGATCAGGATCATGCTGAAGGCAAGGAGCGTCATCAGTGTCTTCCCTGCCTCGATCTCCCGGATCAGGTTGGTGAACATCTCCCCCATGCCGGTGACCCGGGCGGTGATGCCCGGCGGCGGGGCCATCCAGTCCAGGTCCTCCTGGATCCGGTCCACATTCTTCATGGCCACCTGGTTCTCCATCGGCACCATGGAGATCTCGATGATGGCCTCGGAGCTGCCGCTCAGGTACCGGTGCCGGGCCTCTTCGGGGATCCGGTCCAGCGTGGCCTCCAGGTCGGCCTGCGTAGCCGGGAGGGTCCCCCCGTGGTACTGCGGGAGCAGCGTGGCGATCGATGCCGTTCCGGTGACCTTGTCATTATGGGACACCACGTACTCCTGGAACTCCGCCATCCAGGCGATTCCCTCGGGAGAGAGGACCCGGTCACCCCGGACGAAGATGGGAAGGGAATCGGTCGGCCCCATCGCGCGGGTCACCTTGTCCAGGTTCACCTTGGCGGGCATGTCCGAGGGCACGAAGGTCTTTTCGTCGGTATTGATGGTGATTTCGCTGTCCATCTGGAACCCGACAAAGGCCACCAGCGAGAGGACGAGAAGCACCGGGATGGCATTCCGGGAGACCCAGCCGGCGACCCTGCCGACTCCATGGTTGTACCGCTCCATTATGGACTGGTCGCCGGGCTGCGGAGCCTGTAGCCTTTTGGGCCGGTACCCGAAGACCAGACCGAAGGTAGGCACGATGACGAGCGCTGCCAGGTAGCAGCAGACGAGACCGATGACGCAGACCAGCCCGAAGCCACGGATCATCGGCACCGGGGAGATCCAGAGCGCAATGAATCCCATGGAGGTGGCGATCATGGCGGTGGCAACTGCCGGCCCGGCCCGGGTTACCGTGATCCTCACGGCCTCGGGAAGCGGGACCCTCCGCGCCTCCTCCTCGAACCGCGAATGGAACTGGATGGCATAATCGATTCCGATCCCGATCAGCACCGGAAACGCGCCGATGACCACCATGGAGATCTTCATCCCGGTGAGGCCCATCACCCCGAAGGTGGCAAGGACCCCTGCCGCCACAATGGCCACCGAGAGCAGGCGATACCGTACATCGCCGAAGAAGATGCCCACCGCCACCACCATCAGGACCATAGCGGCGAGGAGCAGGGTGCTCATGGAGGTGCTCATCTCCTGCATCATCTGCTGCTCAAAGGCAGCGCTGCCCGTGACGGTGACCGTGACACCGGCCGGTCTGTCGGAGAGCCGGATTCGGGCGTTCATCTCGTCCAGGAGATCGCTCTTCACCTCGTTCGAGAGGCCCGGTGCCAGGGTCACCGCCCCGATGGTCATGGACGGCGAGGGGACAAACCGGGCCAGGATCTCGGGGTCAAGCCGTTCCCTCGCCTGCGCCAGCTCCCCCTGGGAATCAGGAACTTCCCCCCCGTTCGCAGCCGAAAGGAGGTCCGCCACCGATGCGGTTGCGGTGACTGAATTGAGAGTACTGAACTCGGCCAGCAGACGGGAGGTGTAGGCCAGCACCTCCGGGTCCAGGACATTGTCGGCCTCGACAAGGACCATCACGCTGTCCGACTGGAAGGTGTCGGTGTACTGGTCCAGGAGCATCCCCCGCTCCGAGTCCGTGTCCATGTAGGTGGACGTGCCCGTCTCCATGCTGGTCTGGCTGGCACCATACAGCATCAGAACGAGCATGGCAAGGATGATCCCGGCGACGAGCCACGGTCGCCGGTTCACCAGATCTGCCAGGGACTCGAAAGGAGAGCGCATCGTGGGTACCTCGGTATCCCGGATCACAGAGGGTGCCAGGGGGGAGAGGGAGATCCCCAGGCCGGGGAATGGCCGTTGGGTCTCCGGGACCCGCGGCCGCTCGCGGTGGGTCTACGCCTCCTTCCGGCGCATCTTCAGCAGGTAGTAGCCGGCCCCGATGATGAGGGCGATGATGACGGAGAGGACGATGGGGCTGGAGAGGAAGCCTACAAGTCCGTCCACGGAAACCACATCGATATCCACCTTCATGGTGTCAGAGATCTGGGTGTTGTCCAGGGCATCCCGGTAGCGGACCTCGGAGTCAAGCCCGTAGGATTTGGCAGTGGCACCGCTGTCCACGGTAATCTCGAACCGGGCAACGGCAGACTCCCCGGGAGCCAGGTCACCCAGGTAGGCAGTATCATCATTGGAGGTGAAGGGATCCACCGCTGAGAGGCGTGCCTGCGCGTTGTAAGCGGTCACGGCTCCGGTGTTTTTGATCTCCACCGGGATCACGACCTTCTGGCCCGGGTTCACCCTGGTGGGCTCCGAGACGACCGCAAAGTCGATCTTCCCCCCGACCGGGACGCCCACCGTCACCGTCTCGGACGTGGCCGAATTGCCATCCGCGTCCAGGTACTCCAGCGAGAGGTCCACGGGGTAGGACTGGGCCTCGGCGTTGCTGGAGACAGAAACCTTGAACCGCACGCTGGCCTCGGCACCCGGCGGGTAATTGCCGATGAAGATACTGGAATCGGTGGGTACGAGCGGGCTATCGTCATTCCGGGACAGCTTCATCACCGCATTGCGGGCATCATCGGTACCGTCATTCCGCACCCGGAGATTCAGGTATCCCTCGGTTCCCACGTTCAGGTGCTCGGACGTGGCCTCCGTCACCCCCAGCTCCACGTCGGGCTTGATCCGGATGGTGAGCGGGATGGTCTCCTCCCTGTCGGTATAGTAGTACCGGACCGTGTCGGGAGGCAACTGCTCTACATCCTCAAGGTAGGTGTACTGCATCCGCACTGGCAACTCATACGTGCCGGCAGCGGCCCCGCGGGCAATGCTGACAGTGAACGTGGCCGTGGCAGTAGATCCCCCGGTCAGATCCCCCACCATCTGGGTATCGGTCTTCACCGTGATCGGCGCCGATCCCGGAAGGAGGGACACTCTCAGCAGCTTGGCGGTGGTCGGGTTGTCACCGGTGGTGAGGAGGGTGGACTGGACCAGCTTCACATCATAGGTACCGGTGTTCTGGACCTTCACCGCCAGGGAAACATCGTCTCCCGGCGAGAATTCATTCGTGCCCGAGATGGTAACCCCCAGCTTGGGGTTCCCGTACAGGTACTCCTCCCCGGCCGTGACCGGTGCTGCCAGCAGCGCACCCAGCAGCGCCACGCAGAGGAGAGCGGCAATGCCGGATCCGGGTGCAATCTTCGCAATCATACGCAGGTTCTCCCTCATCAAATGACTCGTTCTGGTACACTGGAGAGATGATAATATATAAGTTTATTCTTCATGTAAAACAAATGAGTGATTCACATGTATGTTACAAACAGGGTAAATGTTTTTATATAAAAAGCTGATACATGTGAGCAATGGAGCAGCCGGAAGAGCTGGTGCAGATCAAGGAGCTGCTGAAGGGGAACCCCCAGGGTATGTCCATCACCGAGATATCCCGGGAGCTCGGGAAGAACATGCACTCGGTGGGCCGGTATCTGGACAACCTCCGCCTCTCCGGGCAGGTGGTGATGCGGACGTACGGCAAGGCCAAGGTCTTCTCCCTGGCCCGGCGGGTACCGCTCGCCCACATGCTGAGCTGTTCACGGGAGATGATCCTCGTGCTGGACCGGGATCTGCGGGTGGTGATGATCAATGACCCCTTCCTCTCCTTTCTGCACCTCCCTTCCGGGGAGGTCACGGGAAGGCACCTGGAACACCTGCCTCTCCCGGATCCGGATGCACAGGAGCTCCTGCGGAACTTTACCTCCCGGCTGCGGGAGCACGGGTCTGACACGCATTACCATGAGCACATCAGGTTTGGTACCGGGACAGGGGAACGCTTCCTGGGCGTGAATGTCATCCCCCTGGTGTTCGACGACGGGGACCCGGGGTACGCCATCGTGGTCTTTGATATCACCGAAGAACACAGGGCCCACCTGGCGCTGGAAGCCCGGGAGGCACAGTACCGGGAGCTGGTGGAGCTGGCCCATGCCATCATCCTGAAAATGGACAGGAACGGCAGGATCACCTTCTTCAACGAGTACGCAGAGCGCTTTTTCGGTATCCCGAAGGACCGTGCGCTCGGGAGGGCTGCCGGGGTCCTGATCTTCCGCCAGGGAAACGCGGGCGAGCACAATCTGGACGATCTGATCCGGGCCCTCTGCAGCGGGGGGGCGGTACCGGCCGGGATGGAGACCTCCCATACCACGGCGGACAGGCGGCAGGTCTGGGTCCGCTGGACTCACCGGGCAATCCTGGATGCCGGGAGACACTGCACCGGTATCCTTTCGGTGGGAAGCGACATCACCGAGCACCGGAGGATGGACGAGGATCTGAAGGCCAGCGAGGCCCGGTACCGGGACCTGGCCAACCTCCTCCCGGTACCGGTCTTTGAGTGCAACGAGCGGGGGCAGTTCACGTTCGGAAACCAGGAGGCCCTCCAGATGTTCGGGTACAGCATGGACGATGCCCGTGCCGGCATCCACATCCTCTCCATGATCGCGCCCGAGGACCGGGAACGGGCCAGGCGGAACATGGATCTCGTCCTCAGGGAGGGGAGACGGACGCGGGAAGAGTATGCGGCGCTGCGCAAGGACGGGGTCCGGGTTCCCATCCTTGCATTCTCGGCGCCCCTCATGAAGAGGGGGAAGATCGCCGGGATCCGGGGGATCGTGATTGACCGGACCGGCAGCTTGCCCGGTGCAGAGAGCCCCCGCAATCCCTGATCCCGGGACGGGTCCACCCCGGGCACCCTATCCCTTTTATCTCCTGCCGCCCGATCCGGTACCCATGGAGTGCGGTGGCGGTTCGTCCCTCCCTGCCCGGCGCTTCCCGGGCTGGTGTCGGGATCGCAGGGAAGGGAGCAGGTTGTCGGGGAGGAAGTCCCGGGGGGACCCTGGAGGGAAGGCCTGATGCTGGCACTCATCGGCGGCACCAGCTTCCGGTTTGCCGATCTCCCCCCGCTGGAGAGGGAGAGCGTGAATACCCCCTTCGGCCCCGCGGAGGTTCTCTGCGGGGACTACCTGATGCTCATGCGGCACCAGCGGGGTCTCCCCCCGCACCGGATCAACTTCCGCGCCGGCATGGCGGCCCTCGCCATCCGGGGGGCTGACCGGGTGGTGGCATTCGGGTGTTCGGGGTCCCTGAAGAAGAAGATCCCGCCGGGATCCCTCGTGATCCCGGATGACTACCTGAGCTGGGCCGACATCCCCTCGTTCCATGACCATGCCATCTCCCATGTCCGGCCGGAGATCGACCCGTACCTCCGCACGGAACTCTCCCGGCTGGTGCCGGAGGCGATCCCCCGCGGGGTCTACGCCCAGACCCGCGGCCCGCGGCTTGAGACGGTCGCCGAGGTGAAGGCGCTGGCCCGGATCGCGGATATCGTGGGGATGACCCTTGCCAGCGAAGCCACTCTCGCGAGGGAGATGGACCTGCACTTTGCCGCGCTCTGCACCGTCGATAACTACGCCCATGGACTGGGGAACGAGGTACTCACCTACGAACAGGTCCTGGAATCGGCACGGGTACACGGGGACAGGACCGCGGAGATTGTCCTGAGGATCGTGGAGGCCCTGGCATGACAGTGGAGGACGACCGGGAGGAGATCTTCCGGGCCAGGGGCGGGATCCTGATCCTGGGGGCAACCCTGGGAAACGAGACCCGGGATCTTTTCATCGGGAGCAACGGGCTCATCGAGTACGTGGGCACGGCCGGGGCCAACCGGTACCGCAGGGATGCCGCCGTGACCATCGATGGCCGCCACTGCCTGGTGCTCCCCGGCCTTGTGAACACCCACACCCACGCGGCCATGACGCTCCTCCGGG
>JAJRCY010000037.1 GCA_028678715.1 Methanomicrobiales archaeon
AGGTCCTCACCCCGCCCCGGAGGACCGTTCTCTGCCGGGAGATCACCGCACGCTTCCCGGTGGCAGTCATTGCCTATAGTCCGGGGGAGATCGATGCTACCCGGGAGGCGATGTCCCTCAACGACTTCATGGCCATGGCCCATGCGGAGGTGATCTCCCGGCTCCTGCCGGAACGCGCCTACGTCGATGCCTGCGACGTGGACGCCTCCCGGTACGGCGGCAGCGTCTCCGCCCATCTCCGGTCCCCCTGCCGGATCGTCTCAGAGCACCATGCGGATCATCAGTACGCCATCGTGGGAGCGGCCAGCATCGTCGCCAAGGTCACGCGGGACGCGGCAATCGCCGCCCTCGCATCGGAACACGGCGAGATCGGGAGCGGGTACCCATCCGATCCGTACACTGTGGCCCACCTGGAGAAGTACCTGCGGGATCACGGGCACCCTCCCCCCTATGCCCGCCGCTCCTGGACCACCGTACGGGAACTTGAGGACCGGATCCGGCAGCGGACGCTGTCAGAGTATTGAAGCGGTTCCACCACCCTTTCGCATGACACTATTTCCCTATAGTCGCCTCTTCTCCTCGGGGGAGGGCGACGGGAGGGGGCAGAGCCCCCGCCCGGTCCCACCCCCCATGAGGATATCCCGGCGGGGCGGTTTTCCCCTGTTTGAAGAGTGGGTCTCCTGAATCGGCCCCCCAGCCAATCCTTATCAGATATCAGCCCCCATGGTGTAGGATGAACTGGCTCCTGATCGTGCTCCTCCTGATCGGCGCCTACGCCTTGGTGGCATACACCATCAAAAAGAGGGGGCTCTGGCAGGACCGGATCACGTTCTACGGCCCCGTCATGGCGGTGAAGACGAGGAAGGTCGCCTTCTTTGACCGGTTCATCCCCTACTCGACCCTGATGAAGGTCTACGGGACCGCGGGGGTTGCCGTCGTCGTGCTGGTGGCTACCCTGGGGACCGTGATGCTCTTCTTTGCCCTCCAGTTCACCTTCCTGACCCGGCCCGAACCGACAGGCATCTACGCGCCCCAGAACATCCTGCTCCTCCCCGGCGTGAACGAGTTCGTGCCCTCCACCTTCGCCGTCTGGTTCGCCTTTGTGCTGACGATTGCCGTCCACGAGTTCGGCCACGGGATCCTCTGCCGGGTGGAGCAGATCAGAGTCCGGGCGATGGGCGTCCTCCTCGCCGTGATCCCCATCGGGTTCTTTGTGGAACCGGATGAAGAGGAACTGGAGAAGGCCCCCGCTGGCCCCAAATGCAGGATCTTCGGTGCAGGGATCACCAACAACCTGCTGGTGGGCTGCCTCTGCGGGGGCCTGCTCCTCTTTGTCATGGCACAGGCGGTGCCGGTCACGGACCCCGTCATCCACGGCGTGTACCAGGGATTTCCGGCCGATGATGCCGGTGTGCCCCAGAATTCATTCGTGAGAACCGTGAACGGGCAGGAGGTGCACTCGGTGGGGGAGGTGGCCACCATCCTGAACGGAACCCGGCCAGGCGACCACCTGGTCCTGGAGGTGGAGAAGGACAGCGTGCTGGCGTCCTATGAACTGACGCTCTCCGCCTGGCCCAGGAACGTCTCCTCATCCCCCTCCGGGTTCATGGGGGTCTCCTATTATCCCGGAACAGAGGTGCTGCGGACGGTGCGCCAGCTCGCCCAGCCCATCGGGTTCCTGTACCTGGTCACCATCCCCTTCGAATCCGGCTACCAGGTGCATGAGCTGCGGGGGGACGCTCCCGGCGGCACCGCAGCCCCTCCCGCCCCCCTCTACGTCGGCGGGTACCTCCGGCTGCTGGCCTTTGAGTCCCCGGAGCAGACATTTTACCAGGTGCCCTTCGCCGGGTTCTGGGAGCTCGTACACCTGCTCTTCTGGTGCGCCTGGATCAATGTCAACGTCGGCATATTCAACGCCCTGCCCATGGTGCCCCTGGACGGGGGATACATCCTGAAGGAAGGGGTCCAGGCCGTTCTGCGGCGGAAGGGCCTGGGAGAGCACGCGGAACGGGTGGTGGTGCTCTTCTCTGCCGTGATCCTGACGGTAATGGTGATGCTCATCAGCCTTCCCTACCTCTTCCATCTCATCTGAGGGCGGAGCGGGAATCGGGTGACCGCACGCCAAATACCACCTCGTGTCGGGAGGTGCTCTGCACCTGGCAGCCGGGAGGCGAGGGCAGGGCTCTTCCGGACGGATAAAACAGAAGCCATAAATAGAATCAAAAATGCTTGTGCAATAATGGGAAGTGCAGACCTGCACATCCCCCTGCGGGCGATATGAAGGACATCCCCAAGAGCAAGAGGTATGCACTGGGGTGGTACCACGAGGGCATCACCCACCTCTCCATCAACGAGTACGAGGAGGCCATCGCCTTCTTTGACAAGGCCCTCACCGTCATTCCCGACCACCCCGATTTCTTAATCGGCAAGGGGGATGTGCATTTTGCCATGGGCCGGTTTGACGAGGCGTTCCAGCTCTACCAGCAGGCCACCCGGCTGGATCCCGACAGCTTCCGGGCCTGGCTCCGGTCCGGTATCGCTCTCCTGAAGATGGGGCGGTACGGGGAAGCGCTGGACATCCTCACCCGGATCCGGCCGATGAACGAGTATGACGGGGAGCTGTGGCTGGCCCACGGCATCGCTCTCTCTCACCTGGGGAGAAAGGAGGAGGCCGCCGAGTCCCTCCGGAACGCCATGCGGCTCAAGCCCAACCAGCCGGCCCTGTGGTACTACCTCTCCCTCCTGGAGCCCGACCACGAGCAGGCCCTCCGCCTCCTGCTCCGTGGCTACCGGATCGACTCCACCAACCTGGACATCATCCTGGAGATCGCCCGCCGGTTGATGGAGACCGGTCACCACCGCGATGCACGGGTCTTCTGCGAGAAGGCGAGAACCCTGGATCCGGAGAACAGGAAGGCGGCTTCCTTTCTCAGCCAGTGCCGGGAGTGACGGGGGCCGCTTCCTCCCCTTCCAGGACGGCAACGGCCGCCCCGACCGGTGCACCGATGCTCTCTGCCACGGTCTCGCACTTCACCGTCATCAGGTACGCAACGGGCGGGAGGAGATGTGAATACTCCGACAGGGACTCGTAGTTGGCCATCCCCTTCGCGATGACGAGCGTGGCATCACCCAGGGCACGGGCCAGATCCCCCGGGATCTTCTCCCATGTGACCCCGATATCCCCGCTTCCGGTGGTGGTGAGGAGGTCCACCTCCCGCTCCATTCCGAGCCAGAGGGCATCCTCAAGGGTCGCGTCGTTTAAAATCGGCGCACCCTTCACCGCCACGGTCACCCGTGCACCCCGCTCCTTCAGGTACCGGACCAGCAGGAGGTCAAAGACGATCTCCCCGGCGTTGTCAGTGAAGTAGACCACCCGCCGGGCCACGCGTTCGATCCGGGGAGTATCGTCCCGGTACAGCCCCCGGGGAAACCGGCTCCGGAAGAAAGCAGAAAAATCTCCGGTGACCCGGTGGACGGCGATGCCGTAATCGTAGGTATTGGCCAGGATGGCCGCGAGAGCGAGATCCCGGAAGGAGTGGAGATTCCCGCGGACCTCCCTGCAGGCTGCCATGGCCTCGGCATTGGACTGCTCCTTCAGCTGACGGTACGGGTCCGGATCCGAGAGGAGGGTGTAGGCCAGGTGATGGATCTCCGACGCGACGGCAGGCGCCGGGTGGACACCCTCCCGGTACGGAACGATCCGTGTGCGGCACTCTTCCACCACCCGCCGGATCCTCTCCGCGTCATGGGTGGAGAGGGCAGACTCGTACCTGACCCGTTCCAGGAGGCATTCGATGCAGCGCGGATGGATCTTCACAGGTACCCCACCGGGATCTTCTCGGGAAAAAGGAAATGCAGCATGGGGCCACTGCGATTTGAACGCAGGTCAGAAGACCCCCAGTCTCCTAGGATGCCCAGGCTACCCTATGGCCCCCCCTTGTAGTTGGTGCAGATTCTTTATGTACCTTCGCTTCTCCAGGCTCGATTCCTATATTTTGAGCCGTTTGAAGGCTTCCACATTGCGGGTGAGGGCTTCCAGCTCAATGTCCGAGAGGTCCACCCGGCTGGACGATTCCTCGATCTCCCTCTGCAGCTGGCGGATGCGGACCCGCATCAGGTACATGATGAAGAGCTCCATCATCACCACCACGCCCAGGAGCACGATCAGGATTTCCTCGATGGTCATTTCTTCCCCCTGAACAGTATCTTCACAAACCGGGAGACGAACCCTTCCGTCGACGTCTCGGCTCCTTCATCCAGCGCGATGCCCGCAATGTTCGCGGCGATGCGGCGGAATGCCCGGGAAGCCTCGGTCCCCGGGAACTTCATAACAACAGGTGTCTTGTAGACCGCCGCCACCCGGACATTGGGATCCTCGGGCACCACCCCTACGAGCTTCACTCCCAGCGTCTTCTCCAGCTTGGATTGGATCAGGGAAGTGTGCTCTGACCCCGCACGGTTCAGGATGGCACAGCAGACATGCCCCCCCACCACCTCGGTGAGCACCTTGGTCTTCAGGGCATCCACGATGGAGGAGACCTCCGGGTTCACGACGAGGATCACCTCATCGGCAATGGCCAGCGGGATCACCCCGTCCCTGCTGATCCCCGCGGGAGAATCGATGAGGAGGTAGTCGCACCGGTTCACGAGTTCGTGGAGGATATCCCGGAACCGGTCGGGGTTGGCATGCTGGAATCCCTGCAGCGAGATGCCGCTGGGCAGCACCTTGACGCCGTTGGGACCGTCATAGATCGCCTCGTCAAGGCTGGCTGTTCCCGCCAGCACCTCGTGGATCGTGACCGGTGCATCCTCCAGCCCCAGGAGGAGGCCGATGTTGGCCATACCGATATCCGCATCCATGATGTAGGTCTCAAGGCCCAGCTTGGCGAGGGCGGCTCCGAGGTTGATGGTAACGGTGGTCTTGCCGGTGCCGCCCTTCCCGGATGCGATCGTGTATGCCCGGATCATTCAACCCCTTCTCTCAGGCATTGATGGATATCAGGCCATAAATATTTGTTCATCTGCCTCATTCTCCCCGCTAAAGCCACCAGTTCAGGATCTGTGCCACATCCTTCTCAATCGCCTTTCTCTCGGTTTCGTCCAGGGTGCGGTCAGCCCGCAGGATTCCCAGCAGCTCCTCGCCGCGGTGCACCACCGGGAGGAAGAGGAGGTCCTTCTCAGCGGTCTTCCCACCCCGCCGGTGAATGGCGGTGAGCCGCGCGGCCTCCTCGGCTACTCCCGGGGTGGAGGACACCACGACAAGACCGTCCCGCGTGGTGATGATCAGGTCCCGGAGGGTGAATTTGTCACAGATTGCCTGGACGGAGCCCCGAATGTCCCGCCGGTCCTCCAGGATCTCCACGGCATACGCAGGCTTTGCGGGAGGCCGGGACTCACCCCTGGAAGCAGGGGGCGGGGAGGGGAGAGCAGGTTCCGGCGATGGGAGAGGACGTGTCCTCACAGGCTGCTCGCGGACGGCAGTGGCCCCCCGGACCAGATCCTGGACCCGGGTCAGGTAGTACACCACGATCATGACGAGGACGACCTGAAGGGAACAGACCAGCACCAGCACCTGCAGAAGCAGAATGGCGAGCGATTCAAACTCGGTGGCCATACACGGGTTCTCCTCACTCGTCCTTTTCGGTCATCAGGTGGCCCAGGTGGAGCTTCTTGACGATCCCCCGGGCATTCTTCCGTATCTTCGTGGCAATGTGATCCACGTCCATGTCATCGAGGGCAGCCATCTCCAGGTTTGCCAGCGTGGCAGGATCCATTCCCTTGTGGAACGGCTCCGGTTCAGGTGTGGTTCCTCCTTCCCGGTACTCCGCCGATGGCCCGGCCGATGCCTTCCCCTCCCGGGGTCCCACCGGGGGGGTGGCCGGGGGGGCAGATTGCGGCGCGGGAGCACCTGTACGGCCGGACGGTGCGGCCGGGGGAACGGGAAATACCGGAAGCTTCTTCCCCTTCTCCGGTTCCTGCCGGACCGGCTGCGGTGGCTGCGGCGGGAACAGTCCAGCCTCCGGCCTGCGGGCTCCGGGGGCTGCCGCCGGGACCGGTCCCGGCCCCTGCTTCTGGGGCGCCACGTCGGTTCTCGCGAGAACCGCCACCTTCTTCGGTCCCCCGGAACCCCTCCCGGGTGTGGCCGGTACAGAGAGGAGACACGGGGCATTGAACTCGGTCACCAGCTTCATCTGGACGGCATCGAGATCCGAGAGGATGGCCCCCACCGCCTGGTCACCCAGGCGGGTGACCGCCTCCCATGCTCCATCCCCGGTCCGCGGGGGATATTCCGCCAGGATGACCAAGCCGTTCTGGAACACGAGCGTGCAGGTGGTGGTGTCCCAGGTGAGCTTCAGGATGCCGGTGTACTGGACCTCATTCAGCTCCAGGAGGAGGGGGGAGAGGGGTACGCCCCGAACAATTTCACGAAATTTCCCCCGTGGAAGTTGCATTATAAATAGCTGGTGTTTTTTCATAAGATAATAATATTGGTTTCCCGATGGAATCCGGGTCATCCGGGGGAGATGCGGGGACCCGGCCCGCAGGGAGGGTCCATGACCCGTACCGGGATCCGGTGGCAGGGCCGGAGCATTCGCAGGGGAGCGGGGGCCGGCCGGGTGAAACGGCAGGACAAATTCGGGCAGAACACCCGCCACCCTGTCGCGGAAGCCCGGAGGGGGAAGAGAAAGGATAAATTTATGTGAGGAATATAGTTATCAGTCAATGGAGTGAGTGATGCCGGCCCATCCGGAAGTCCAAAAGGAAAAGAGCCGTCTCTACCTCCGCCGGAATAGCATTGTGTTCCCGTGGTTCCCCCATCCCGTGTCTCCTGCCATCCCCGCACCGGGCAGTTCCCACTGCGGAGGGAGTGCCGGGGGGAGTGAGTGATGTATACCATACTCGTGGTAGACGACAGTCCCTTTATCGTCGATGTTTTTGTGACCATGCTGGAGAGGGGCGGCTACCGGGCCGTGGCCGCCTACAGCGGCCTGGAATGCCTGGATATCCTGAAGAATGTCACCCCGGACCTGATCCTTCTGGACATCATGATGGAGCCCATCGACGGCTGGGAGACGCTGGAGCAGATCAAGCGAAACCAGGCGACGAAGGATATCCCGGTGCTGATGCTCACGGCCAAGCAACTCTCGCCGGAAGAAGCTCAGCTCTACGGGATGTACATCGAGGATTACGTGCTCAAGCCCATCACCCACCGCGAGCTCTACGATACCATCGAGCACGTGCTGAAGCGCCGGTCCATGATCAAGCTGGATATCGAGGAAGCGAAGAGGGCCGGCTTTGACCAGCGGATCATCGACGAGTACTCCCGCCTTGCCAAGAGCGTGGATGTGAACACCCGGCTCCTCAAGATCCTGGAGACCACCTACAATATCCACGATACGAACCAGCAGGTCTCCTCCAAGATCTCACAGGCCATGAAGTCCATGAGCGAGTCCATCAAGGTCCAGGAGGATCGTCTCCAGCACCTCCGGACCGAACTCACCAAGGTCCTGAACGACAAGAAGTAACCTCTTTTTTTTGGGTGCTGGGATCTGTTCTTCGTCGGGAACGTCACATCCATCACGGCAGGAAACCTCCAGTGAGGATATCTTCACGGGGAGGGGGCCTGCCCCCGGTGCGACCCCGGTAGTTTATCGTACGAATTGGACCGAGAGGTACTTTGCACTACTCTTACGACGAGGACACTCGTGGGGGCTACCGCCAGGTCCCCCTCTGGAGCGTCCCACCAGCCATCAGACAAAAAATGGAGCCCTGATGAGGATCTTGCTTCCCTACCGGATAGGAATGAGGGGGCCCCGACAAAGGCTCCTCACTGGGCCAACTTTTCCTCTTCCTCCTTCCCCACGAGGAGCACCGCGGCGGTGAGCACCGCGATCACGACGGCGGTGGCCAGGATGTCCACGGCATTGAAGGACTCGACACCCATCACGATCACCTTGCGGACCATAGCGGTGAGGCCCGCAATCAGGATGGGACGCACCTGTATCCGGCTGGTTCGGAAGTAGACGAGAACTGTCTCCAGGATCTCCACGATGATGATGGTGAGCAGGACAGTGTGGAGGACGGCCAGGAGCCCCGCGGAGGTAACGGGTGAGCCGGGGATCGCCAGGAGAAGTGCCGCCCCGTCCACCAGGGAA
>JAJRCY010000038.1 GCA_028678715.1 Methanomicrobiales archaeon
AAGGACCCGTTCGATCCCATGGAGAAGGCACTGGTTCGCCTGGGGGACGGGGAGTTCGGGAGGACCGAGCATGTCCATCGCACCTGGGAGCTGGTCCAGGAATACCCACTCTCCGAAGCGCTGCTGGCCATGTCCAACGTCTGGCGGTCCCCGAGCGGCAACGAGTACGTAATCGCGGCAAAAGGGGCACCGGAGGCGATAGCCGACCTCTGCCATTTCGATGCAGCGACGCTGCAGGATCTGGCGGTGCATATCGACGGGATGGCGGCAGAAGGCCTCCGGGTGCTGGGCGTTGCACGGGCCTCGTTCATCCTCACCAGCCTTCCCGGGGAACAGCACGATTTTTCGTTTGAATTCCTGGGGCTCATCGGGTTTGCGGATCCCGTCCGGCAGGGGGTAGAGGCCGCGGTGGCTGACTGCAATTCCGCGGGGATCCGGGTGGTCATGATTACCGGGGATTACCCACTGACGGCGCAGAACATCGCCCGCGCAATCGGCCTTCAGAACCCGGAACGCATCCTCACCGGCGCCGAACTGGAGACGATGGGAGAAGAGGAACTGAGGGACCGTATCAGCAGCATCGCCATCTTTGCCCGGGTGGTGCCGGAACAGAAGCTCAGGATTGTCAACGCGCTGAAGGCGAACGGAGAAGTGGTGGCCATGACCGGCGACGGGGTGAACGATGCCCCGGCCCTGAAATCCGCGGATATCGGGATAGCTATGGGCGGCAGGGGTACCGACGTGGCCCGGGAGTCGTCCTCACTTGTCCTCCTGGACGACAACTTCACCTCCATCGTCTCCGCGGTACGGATGGGGAGGAGGATCTATGACAACCTGAAGAAGGCGATGGCCTACATCCTCTCCATCCACATCCCGATCGCGGGGATGTCCCTTATTCCCGTGCTCCTGAATATGCCCCTCGTCCTGCTCCCGGTCCATATCGTGTTCCTGGAGCTGATCATTGATCCCGCCTGCTCCATTGTCTTTGAGTCGGAAGGGGAGGAGAAGGACGTGATGAAGCGCCCACCACGCCGGAGGGAGGAGCGGCTCTTCACCCGCCGGACCCTTGCCCTCAGCCTCCTCCAGGGAGGGGTCGTGCTCGCCATGGTCCTGGGTATCTATGTCGGTGCAGTCTCCCGCGGGCTGGGAGAGTCGGAGGTCCTGACCCTGACCTTCACCACCATCGTGATCGCCAACCTGGGACTGATCCTCACGAACCGGTCCTGGTCCGAGACCCTCCCCACCACCCTGAAATCGCCCAACAGGGCGCTCTCGTGGGTCATTCTCGGTACTCTTACCTGCCTCTCCCTGGTCCTCTTCATCCCCGCCCTCCAGGACCTGTTCCGGTTCGCGCCGGTCCCGCCTCTGGATCTGGCCATCTGCACGGGTGCCGGCGTCCTGTCTGTGCTCTGGTTTGAGGCCTTCAAGTACAGGACAATGAACCAAACGTAAGGCGTGAGGGAAGGGATGAAGCGGTTATCGCCATGGGGGAGGGCGACCGGAGGGGGCGGGCCCCCTCCCGACCCCACCCAGATGACGATAGCCCATCCTGCAACGGTCCCTTTCCTCCTTCCCGGTTCCCCCCTCAAATTCCCTGGGCCACGAATGCTCTATGAGTGAGGATAGCCTACGTCTGAGTACCCCCTCCGTGTGGCAGCCGCAGTGATCCCCATGACAGAGACAGGGAAGACCCCACAGACAGTACCCTCGGCCATCCTCTTTGACCTGGACAACACGCTCGTGGATCTGGTCCACTCGAAGAAAGAGGCCTGCCGGGCTATCGTCCGTGAGGCAGGTACCGGGGAAGCCGACGTGCTCTTCTCCTATTTCCTCCGGGAAATCCACGGCTTTGAGGACCCCCGGAACATCCTGGATTTCCTCTCCGATCACGGGATCCTGTCCCGAAAGACCGGTGAGGAATGTGGGCGGATCTACGAGGAGGTGAAGATCCGCTGCACCTGGCCCTTTGACGGCGTAGCGGAGCTCCTGGAGCGGCTCCAGGAACAGGGGATTGCCCTTGCCATAGTGACGGATGCGAACCAGGAGAATGCCAGGAAACGCCTGGAGAAGACCGGGATCTCCGGTTTCTTCGATTGCCTGGTCACCCCGGAATCCGCCGGTTCCAGGAAACCTTCGCCGGAACCCTTCCTCCATGCCCTCGCAGCCCTCAGGATCTCCGCAAAGGAGGGGCTGGCCGTCGGGGACAGCCCGCGGCGGGACATCGCCCCCGCCCGTGCCATCGGCCTCACCACCGTGTACGCGGCCTACGGGGACCGGTTCTCTGCGATGCGGCAGGAGGAGAACCCCGCCGACCACACGATCCACCGCCCCCTGGACCTGCTGGACCTCATCTTCGGTCCGGAACCTGCCCGCGGGTGATGCTCCCGAGGAGCGACGGGGTGGGCACCCGCACCGGGAGGAGGGGCGGGGGGTCAAGCCCCGGAGCAGGATCCCGGGATGGGGGAGGCCGGGCATCAGGTGCCGGCCGGGGAAACCCGGGGCACCCCTGTGAGGTACAGATGTGTGTGAGAAGGAAAGGGAGGACAGGAGTATCGTCCCGGGGCTACCGTACGTACCACCGGGGGGCGTCCCGGGCGCGATGGCCCGCTCGCGGGCTCACTTCTTCTTCAGCGCACCGATGGCCACGTCCACGATGGCGCCGAGTTCTTCCGGGTTCCAGAGCTCGGAGTTGAGCACCAGGTCGTACCGGGAGAGGTCGCGGATGTCGATGCGGTAGTAGTGGAGGTAGCGCGTGTACTCGCACTCCTCCCGCTGGATGGCCAGGTCGCGGGCGGTGTACTCGTCGGTACCGTCCCGCTCTGCGATCCGCTTCGCCCTGCACGCGATGGAGGCATGGAGCCAGATCTTCAAGTCCGCGTCCTCCACCATCCAGCCGGAGAGCCTCCCCTCGACCACGATGTGGTCCTGACGAGCGGCAACCTCCTTCTGCCGCGCGTCGATCATGGCATCAATGGAGACATCCTTTTCGGCAAGCGCCCCGAACTCGGTGAGGCTCATGCCCCGCTCCCTGGCCAGCTGCCGGAACATCTCCCCTGCCGAGATCAGCTCAAAACCGTGAGTCGTTGCCAGGTACTTCGCAAGGGTGGTGGTCCCGCTCCCCGGGGAACCGCTCACCGTGACCCGCATCAGATGCCCCCGATGTTCAGCGACTTCCGGATCACCTGGGAGAGGGCCAGGGAGCTGATCAGGTACCAGAAGATCCAGGCGGGTACGATCCAGACGGCTGCTTCGCCCAGCGCCTTTTCGCCGAGAAAGGGAAAGGTGATCGTGCTCCCGGAGAGCGCCGGGAGCCGGAAGAGGAGCCAGAGGAAGATGGGGATGGAGATGAGCATGATGTAGGCCATGGGCTTGAACTGCTGCCGGGACATCTCCAGCTGATCCTTCATCATCCTGTCCCTTTTCGCATCCAGCTTCTTGATCCTCTTCTCATCGCCGGAGAGCTGGGCCTCGCGGTACTCCCGCTGGAACTCCTTTGTCCGCTGCTGCACCTCCTGCATCAGCTCGTAATCGATGGTGTACTTCTGGATGAGGGAGGTGGAGAGCCCGGTGAACGCGGAGAGGATCAGGATCACGATATAGAAAGGCACGCCGGTGGAGAGGAGCGGTCCCAGCACCAGGTCCATGGCGGCACCGATGCCGTTCCGCAGGGGAGGGATGCTGTAGGAGAGGAGGAGGAGCATGGCCAGCGCGAGCGCGATGAAACCCCCGGAATCTTTCAGAGCCATGGGGGATCACCGCAGCGCCGCGGCCATCTGGGCCACCGCCTGCTCCAGCAGGTGATCCTGGTTCTTCACGATAACAACCGTGCAGCCGGAGACCATGGCATACGCCGCAGCCATGGCCCGGTTGAACTCCTGGTGGAACGCGATCTCCCGGGATCCCTCCATGTCCCGGGTGCGGGTGGCATCGGAGAGCCGGCGGGCAAGGATCTGGTCCTCATCCGTCTCCACGAGCACCACCATGTCCGGCTGGAGCTCCCGCAGCACCCACTCGGGGAGCCCTGCGAGGAAGCCCTTCGGGGTCTTCACCGTGCAGTGGGTGTCGATGATGACATTCCCCGGTACCTGTGCCATCTTCTGCGCCGCCATCTTCTGGAGCCGCTTCTGCTGGTCCCGGTCGAGTTTCCGCATCCCGTCCCTCTCCGCCACGATCCCATCGGCCGCGGCCACCTCAAACATGAAGGTGCCGAAGTTCAGGGACCGGTACTCGATCCCCTCCCCTTTCAGCTGCTCCAGTGCCCCGGTGACCACCGTGGTCTTCCCCACGCCCGGGACGCCCGTGATGACAATCCGCTTTCCCATCCCCATCACGCCTCTTCTATAGTATACGCATTCCTGATTTAATATCCCTCATTTTGATCCGGTGGGGACGCCTCCGTTGCTCCCTGATCTGTCTGCATCCGGAAGTGGAGACGTTCCGGGAACCATGGGCTAACGGATGGGAGCCGGATCTTCCCGGGGATTCGCCCCCACCGGGGCCGCGTCTGAAGCATTCTTCGAATATGAGGAGACGGTATTGAGTATATGCCGATTACTGGTGAGACGCTCCTGGGGGCTCCGCCCCCGCCGCGTGGGCGTCCCCCGTCGGTTTCCTGTCACAAGGAGCTACCTGAAGGAAAACACCGAACAACGGTCTCTCCTCACCGGGGGAGGGGCCGGGAGGGGGCAGAGCCCCCTCCCGCACGGGTCAATGATCCCCCATGTGGTGCACGTCCGGTGATACCAACAGGGCGGACCATCCTCATAAGGGGCGAAACCCTGTTGGCTGTATAGGGCACGGGCAGGGAAAAAAGAACCGGAAAAATGGGATTTATTCCTTGCCGAAGAACCTGCGCATCATGGGGTACATCTCCATGATCTGCCCGCTCGCTATCTCCTCGTAGAGCCGGTAGGTGATGGAGACCGTGAGGAGAAGGCCGGTGCCGCTGGCCTGCCCGATGACCCCGAAGAGGTTCGCCACGACGGAGAGGATCCCGATGAAGACCCCGCCGATGATGGTGATCCGGGGAATGTACCGGTCCAGGTACCGCTCCAGCACCTGGGGGTTCTTCCGGTATCCCGGGATGTGCATCCCCGAGAGCTGGATCTGACGGGCCACGTCCTTACTGTCCAGGCCGGCCGTCTTGATCCAGAAAAGGGCGAAGATGGCGCCCCCCACCACCATGAAGATGATGTCCACTGAAAGGCGGAGGAGCACCGCCCAGGCGGGCTGCCCCACGTCCGCCATCCACCACATCCACTGCTCAGGTCCGTTGATGGGGGAGAGGAAGTACATGAGGCCGCTCACGGCCCGCTGCCCCTGGAAGGTCCCCAGTACCGTGATCCCCACGTTGGAGAGGAAGAGTCCCACCATCTGGATGTTGGCCTGGAGCACCCGGACAAGGATCATCGGGAGCACGCTCGCGTAGATCAGCTTCACGGGGAACCGGGCACGGAGCCCCCGCACGTTGGTGTGAGCGAGGGGGATCTCGATCCGGGTGGATTCCACGTACACGATGACCAGGAAGATGATCACGGTGGTGATAAACGCGATCAGATCCGGGGTGAAGTACTGGAGGTAGCTGCCCCCGGAAAGACCGATGGCCGCGAGGCGGGGAAAGAACCCGACCGGGTACTGGTCGCTCACCGCCTCCCAGGAGAAGAAACCGGTGACAATGGACCTCGCGATGCCTGCCACGATGAAGAGGCCGACACCGGACCCGATCCCCCACTTGGTGACCACCTCGTCCATCAGGAAGATGAGTACCCCGCCCAGGCAGAGCTGCAGGAAGATGAGCACCGATACCGCGAAGGTGTTTCCTCCGAAGAGGGCTGCCGCGACAGTAGCGTCGGGACGCATGAACCCACCCACCAGGTTCGGTGCTGCCTCGACGACGATCATGACAAAGATCAGGAGCTTCTGCAGGCCCATGTACATGACCTGGCCCCTCGCATCGCTGGTGTCGATGGGGAGGATATCGGCCCCCTTGAGGAGCTGGAGCACGATGGATGCCGTGACGATGGGGCCGATCCCCAGGTGGATGATCGTCCCGCTCTCGCCGGCAAGAAGCGCCCGCCAGTACAGGAAGATGTCCTGCGACGCGGTGTCCAGGCCGAAGACGAAGATGTTGGAGAGGAAGAAGTAGACGAGGAGGATTGCTGCGGTCCAGAGGAGCTTGGTCCTGAAGTGGACATGCCCCTCCGGGCTCTTCACGGCTGGCATCGCCGCCAGCAGCGGTTCAAGCCGGTCCAGCACCGATCCCATGGTCCCACCGTGGCCGGTCGTGGTCAGACGACCAGCGCCTGACCGCCCTGCTCTTCGATCTTCCGCTTTGCGGCGCCGGAGAAGGCCCGCGCCTGGATCTTCAGTGCACGGCTGACCCTGCCCTGGCCCAGGATCTTGTCCACCCCGATGGCACCGGCATCAAGGGCTATCGTCTTCCCTTCCTTCCGGGCAATGCCCTGGGCAAGAAGGGAGTCCACCATGAGGTCCAGGGTGCCCAGGTCCATCGCCTCCACCTCAACGGGCGTGGGGTTGTGGAAGCCGTTCTTGCCGAAGGTCTTCCCCTGCAGGTAGTAGCGCACAAAATGGTGCTTGCAGCCGCCGGCGTTCCCGCGGCCACCCCTGCTGCCCCCGCCGCGCCGGTTCTTGTGGGTCCCGCCGCCGCAGGTGCGGGAACCCCGGTATTTGGATCGCTTGTTCACGGGCATCACGTCACCTCATCCTGTACAGGAGGGTATTAATCTCGGACCCATAATAACCCAGGGCTCCTCCCTGCTGGTAGGTCCTCTTCAGCGTGCGGTACCCCTTGCGCGGGGGATGGAGGCGGATCACGGGTTTTAAGCCCGGGATGTCCCGGAGGGTGGCCTCGCCCCGGGAGAGGGCCCGGGCATACTCGGCAATGGACGGGAAGGGCGAGTGCGACTTCACGTACTCGTCTGTGAGCGGCCGGTTGCCGATGAGCCTGCCACGGGTGGAGAGGATCGTCTCCAGCACCGCCGCGTCCACCTCCCCGTAGGCCACGAAGTCCTTCACCTTGCGGATCATGCCCAGGTACTCCGGGGTATCGGGCACGATGACGCAGTGGTTGATGTGATGGAGCCGGAGCATCTCCAGCGTGTCCTTGATCTCGCGGCGGGTCTTCACCAGGCCGCGGACCTGCACGACGGCATACATCACAACACCCTCCTCTGGGGCTTCCGGATCATGTTGGTCTTCCGCAGTGCCTCGTACGTGGCCTTGGCAAAGTTGATGGTGGTGCGGGTGTTTCCCGACGTGAAGGTCCAGACATCCTTGATGCCGGCGAGCGCCAGCACCTTCTTCCCAATGTCGCCTGTGACCAGACCGATTCCCTGCGGTGCCGGCTTCAGCGTCACCCGGACCGACCCGGCCTTCCCCGTCACCTCGATCGGGATGGAGTGGGTCTGGCTGCAGCCGCATTCCCAGCTCCCGCAGCCCCGGCTCACCTTGATCAGGTTCACCTTGGCATCCTTGATGGCCTTCGTGATGGCGTTCCCCACCTGGGCATCCTTCCCCTGGCCGAACCCGATGTAGCCGTTGCGGTTGCCCACGACCACGACCGTCCGGAACTTGACGCGGCGCCCCGAGTCGGTCATGCGCTGCACCATGGTGATGTCCAGGACCTCGTCCTCCATGTCAGGGAGGAAGGTGTCCACGATCTCAGACTCCTTGATGGGCTTCCCGCTCTCCAGCACCTCGTCAATGGAGGTGATCTCGCCCTTTGCGACCATCTTTCCCAGGCCGGTGAGCGGAACCCATTCCTCGATCTCGGCCGCCATCTTACTTCATCTCCTTCATGATCGCCAGAGCGACCTGATCCACCTGTGTTCCGAGTGCACCTGCCCTGTCAGGGGCATATGCCGCGATGTGCTCGCCCCGGACGCGTGCGTCCTCCGGGAGCACCTTCTCGCCGTGGGGTACCTGGAGGCCGGCCTTCACGGCCCCCTTCAGC
>JAJRCY010000039.1 GCA_028678715.1 Methanomicrobiales archaeon
ATCGACGGTACCCAGATCACCCGGCAGTCGGTGACGGAGCTGGTCCGGGAGATCCTGCTGGAGTGCCACCGGGAGGTGCACCTGGACATCGTCACCGACCTGGACTTCGCGGTCCGGTCCACGGGTGTCGTGGCCGAGATGGAGTCCCCGGACCAGGTGGGGGATTTCGTGATCGCCCTGGCGAACGGCTGCCTGCTGGCGAACGTGCCCCCCCGGAAGATGACCCCTCCCATGTCCAAGGAGAACCTCCCCAAAAAGCTCCAGCCCTTCAGTTTTGCCGACAAGGTGGTCTTTGTGGGTGCGGTGGCTGGCGTGCTCCCCCCACTGGGGTCCACAGGCGTGGAGATGGTGGCCAACGAGATGGAGGGGGAGCTCGCCATGGCCGGTCTCAAGGAGGGAGCCAAGTGGACGCCGGTGGACTTCCGGAACCCCTGCCTGACCATTGACTTCGGCACCACCCTCGACGGCCGGATCACGAGCGATGTCCCCCGTGACGCGGAGAATCCGTTTGCCAAGACCATCGGCAACTTCTGCGGCCTGGCCGGGGCGGTCCCGGATGCCATCGTGCGGGGGAGCGGACTCGTGGACTCCCGGACCGGCTGCGCCCTGGACATCTTCGGGGACCGTTCCGTCGCCTCACTGCTCCGGGGCCGGCAGTCCGGCGAGGTGGAGGAGTACGTGGAGCGGTGCCACCGGCACATTGACATCCGGCTCGTTCCCCCGGACCGGAAGCGTTTCGGGAGGGTGCCCGTCTGTGCCGATGTGGCAGCGGCGTCGGGGGTGGCGCTGATCGGGTGTGACATGGGGGAGAACGGGAGCGATGGCCCGAAGCTCACTGAGATCGGCGCCGAGATCTACCGCAACCACGGTCTGGACATGATGAACGAGGTGATCGACCGGGTCTGCGCACAGATGGCGCTGCGCCTGGTGGACGTGGCCGTGGAGCTGGGGATGGTTCCCCCCAACTCCTCCATCGGTTTCACGGGGAGGGCGGCCATCTCGGGCCGGAAGCCCTGGTATATCCTGGACGGGATCATGGAGCGGGGCCTGTACGACGACCCCAACGACCACCTGGTCTTTGTGGATGACGGCCTGGGCCGGGGCGCCGCCCTGATGGGCCGGTGCATGTGCTCCCTGGGCAAGCCCCGGAATCCGCTGGGGGGTGTCCGGGGCGGCCCGTGCATCATGAAGCGGAGGATGAAGATCGGGAAATAGGGGAGAACGTTATGGACGAGAAGGGAGAGAAGGAAGAGGAGCGGAAGGCCGAAGCACAGAAGGGTGAACCGAAGGTCCCGGAAGAGGGAAGGAAGGAGGGTGAACCGAAGGAGGGAGCGGAGATTGAGGACCTCTTTGATGTGATCGTCCCTGTGGGAACCCCGCGGTCGGTACTCCGGGACGTGGTCAGGAAATTCCCGGTGCAGCTCGTCGAGCGGAAGATGCCCGCCTATTTTGCCAACATGGAGGGGGACGAGCGGGAGGTTCTGGCGTTCCGGGGACCCCGGAAGGTGGTGGAGGAGGTGGAGCAGTTCATCCGGAAGGAACTGGAGGCATTCATCGAGACTGGCGGCTGGAGAAAGGAAAAGCCGCCGGAGTCCTGACCGGACGGATCAGCGCTTTTTCTGGGAGGTGCTCCCCAGCAGGCGGACCAGGAGCGCCTTCTGGGCATGGAGCCGGTTCTCTGCCTGGTCCCAGACGGCACTGGCAGATCCCTCCAGCACCTCGTCGGTGATCTCCTCGCCCCGGTGCGCCGGGAGGCAGTGGAGGACGATGGCCCGGTCCGCCGCAGATGACAGCAGCTCCTGCGTGATGGCGTACCCCTGGAAAGCCCTGAGCCTTTTGGCCCGCGCCTCTTCCTCGCCCATGGAGACCCACACGTCGGTGTAGACCGCGTCGGCATCCTTCACCGCCCTCACCGGATCGGTGGTGAGGGTGACCTTCCCGCCCTCCTCCTGGGCAGCAGCCACGATCCCGGGGTCAGGCCGGTAACCGCGGGGGGTCGCCACCGCCACCCGGATCCCCGTGAGGGCAGCCGAGAGGATCAGGGAATGGCAGACGTTGTTGCCGTCCCCGACCCAGGCCACGCGGATGCCGTCCAGCGACCCGAAGCGTTCCCTGAGGGTCAGGAGATCGGCGAGAACCTGGCAGGGATGCTCCCGGTCGGAGAGGCCGTTGATGATCGGCACCTTCGAGTAGCGGGCGTACTCCTCCAGCGTGGTATGCCGGTAGGCCCGGATCATCACGCCGTGCACGTAGCGTGAGAGGACCCGGGCGGTGTCCCGGATCTCCTCACCCCGGCCCAGCTGCAGGTCCCGGGGGTTCAGAAAGAGGGCATGGCCCCCCAGCTCGTACATCCCCACCTCGAAGGAGACCCGGGTCCGGGTGGAAGACTTCTCAAAGACCATCCCCAGGCTCTTCCCCGCGAGGAGGGGATGGGGGACCCCCTTCATCCGGAGTTTCTTCAGCCGGCCGGCCTCGTCCAGGATCCACCGGAGGTCATCCGCCCCCAGGTCCCGGATGGAGAGGAGATCCCGGTTCATCGCAGCGCCTCCATGTGGGCCACCCGCCGCGAGAGAAGGGCGGCGGTGCCGATATCCCGGCGGTAGCGGACCCTGCCCTGCACGCCGGAGGCGGCCTGTTCGGCGATGGCCTCGGCGGTGGCCAGGTCCGGCCCCTTCCCGACGACCGCCAGGGTGCGGGAGGAGAGGGTGGCGAGCCCCCCCTCCGCCTCCTCCACGGTGCCGTAGTACACCAGCGCTTCTCCTGTCTCCCCCAGTGCCAGGGGCTGGTGGGAGACCGGCGCGTCGGGGTAGCCCTCCGGCACCAGGTACTTGCAGACAGTGGCGAGCGGTTCCCACTCCACCCGGGAGGGGAGAGACCCTTCGGTGATGCGGCAGAGGATCTCGGGGAAGTCGGAGGAGAGGATGGGGAGCACGTTCATGGCCTCGGGGTCGCCGAACCGGGCATTGAACTCGATGACCCGGGGCCCCTTCCCGGTGTTCATGAACTGACCGTACAGGATGCCGTGGAACGGTGTCCCCTGGCGCCGGATAGCCGCCACCGCCTCCGCCATGATGCTTCTTGCCTCAGCCGTGTCCTCCGCCGACACGAAGGGGAGGGTGTGATCCGCGAGAGAATAGGACCCCATGCCGCCGGTGTTGGGGCCGGTGTCCCCCTCGTACGCCCTTTTATGGTCCTGGACGAGGGGCATATACACAAGCCGGGTCCCGTCCACGAAGGCCTGGAGCGTGAACTCCTCGCCGATGAGCCGCTCCTCCAGCACCACCGGGCCCGAGAGCGTCCGGACGTAGGCGATGGCCCCTTCCCGGTCCAGCTGCTCCCCCATGATACGGACCCCTTTCCCGCCGGTCAGACCCGCGGGTTTCACGGCCAGGTCCCCGTCGTGGTCCCGGATGAACGGGACCGCGTCGGCCGGGTTTTGGAAGACCCGGTACAGGGGGCAGCCCCGGATCCCGTGGGACTGCATCAGGTCACGGCAGAATGCCTTGTCGGTCTCCAGCCGTGCGGCGGCCCAACGGGGCCCGGCGGTCGGGATCCCGGCCCCCTCCAGGGCGTCGACCACGCCGGCATCGAGCGGCGCCTCCGGCCCGATGATGGCCCGGTCTATTCCCTGGGAGGTGGCATAGGCTGCCACGCCCGCGACATCGGTCTCCTTCCGGATCTCAATCCCGCTCGCCAGCCGGGCGATCCCGGGGTTCCTCCGGGCCGAAACGCAGTAGACCCGGACGTCCCCGTTCCGTGCAAGGGCTGCGGCGATGGCATGCTCCCGGCCGCCGCCCCCCACCACCAGCACCTTCAGCACCATGCGTCTCCCCCTCCCCTCACCGGTCCACCAGGTCCCGTGCTCTCGCCATGGGGACCAGGGTGACCTGTTCCTTTGCGAGCGTTGCCCCCGCCCCCTGCTCACGGTCCACGACGGTCACCACCGTGTCCACCAGGGCTCCCGCCTCCCGGAGGGTTCGTATCCCGAAGAGCACGGACCCCCCCGTCGTGGTCACGTCCTCCACGAGCAGGGTTCGTCTCCCTGCGACATCGCCGATCACGAGGCCTGACCGCCCGTGGCCCTTCTCCTCCTTCCGGATGATCGCGTAGGGCCTGCCGCTCGCGAGCGACGCGGCAACGGCGAGGGGGATCCCGCCCACCGCAATCCCGGCCACCACGTCGAAGGGGGCCATCGCAGCGATGCCGGCACCGATCCGGGAGAGCACCTCCGGCTGCGTGAGCACGGACTTGATGTCCACGTAGTACCGGCTTCTCTCCCCGGAGGCCAGGACGAAGTCGCCGTACTTCACGGCCCCGCGGGCCACGAGCAGGGCGGCGAGATCGGTCACCATGGTACATCCTTGACGCCCAGGGAGTGGCCCAGCAGGTTGACAGCCCGGTGCAGTACCGGGGTCAGCACCAGGATCCAGAGGAGGACCGGAAGCGTCAGGTTTGCCATCACCCAGGCAGGGGCTCCGACCAGCGTGAGCAGGAGCGCTCCTGCGACCAGATCGTACTGGTCCGCCACCGGCCACCGCCGCCCCTGAGGGATCCCCCGTCTCCGCTTGAAGTAGGACTTGACGAGGTCGCCGGCCAGGGCCCCGGTGGCCAGCAGCAAGACGGAGAGGAGGGTATGCCGGGGCAGAAACGCCGGGAGGGCCTGCGTCTGCACAATGAGCTGTACACCCCCGGCCAGGACACCGGCAAGGATCCCCAGGAGCAGACCCCGGACCGTCTTCCCATCGCCCAGATAGCGGTTCCCGTCGGCGTGGAGCCTGCCTCCGTCGATGGGCATGCCGCCTCCCAGGATCACCGCAGCAGGGTTGGGGATGTAGGCAGGGAGCATGATCCAGAGCGCCGAGAGGAGCGCAGCTATCCAATAATCAATATGAACCACGGGCGCCAATAGTGGTATATTGGCAGCGGATACAAAGATTAAGGTATCGAAAGAGAGAATAATCGGAGTCCACGTGGTGTGACTGCGATGCTCCTCAAGAAGACTTCGACGCTCTGTCCGGTCTGCAGCCAGGTGATCCCCGCCGAGATCACGGAAGACGAGGGGAAGGTCTGGCTGGAACGTACCTGCCCGTCGCACGGGCATTTCCGTCACATCTACTGGTCCGATGCCCTGATGTACCGGCGCTTCGATGCCTGGGATGCCGTGGGGAGGGGGGTGGAGAACCCGCAGCGGGAGGGCTCCCCCGAGGCGTGTCCCTCCAACTGCGGCCTCTGCTCCACCCACCGGTCCGGGACCCTTCTTGCCAACATCGATCTCACCAACCGGTGCAACCTGAGTTGCGACTTCTGCTTTGTCAATGCCAAGGCCTGCGGATACGTGTACGAGCCCGCCTTTGACCAGGTGGTGGAGATGCTTGCACTCCTCCGGAACGAGAAGCCCGTGCCCGCACCCGCGGTTCAGTTCTCCGGCGGCGAACCCACGATGCGGGACGATCTCGTGGAGATCATCCGGAAGGCCAAAGAGCTGGGCTTCCGGCAGGTCCAGATCGCCACGAACGGCGTCCGGATCGGGAAGGATCCCGAGTATGCCGCAACCCTGAAGGCAGCGGGGCTCTCCACCGTGTACCTGCACTTCGACGGGGTCACCCTGGAGACGGATCCCTTCACCCAGGTCCACCGCAAAGCCATCGAGGTGCTGGACCAGGTCCACCTGGGGGTGGTGCTGGTCCCCACCGTCATCAAGGGGAGGAATGACCACCAGGTGGGGGATATCCTCCGGTTCGCGGCCGAGCACACCTCGGTGGTGCGGGGGGTGAACTTCCAGCCGGTGGCCTTCACGGGAGCGGCGGTGGAGGAGGACGTGGAACGGTCCCGGATCACGATCCCGGAGCTCCTGCAGGATATCGAAGCCCAGATGCAGGGAGTGATCCGGGCGGATGACTTCTACCCCATCCCCTGTGTGGTCCCCATCTCGGACCTGGTGGAGGCGTACCGGGGCAGTCCCCAGATCCGGTTCACCGCCCACCAGCACTGCGGTGCCGCCACCTATGTCTTCATCACGGAGAACGGGATCGTGCCCGTGAACCGCCTGCTGGACGTGGACTCGTTCTTCCAGGCCATCAGCACCATGGCCGAGGATCTGAAGAAAGGCGGGTCCATCAACAAGTACCGGGCGCTGCTTTCGGGCGTGAAGAACCTGCACACCTCGGTCCAGAAGGGGGAGAAGGGTGACACCACCCGGTTCTGGAAGATGCTCGGCCAGGCGCTCGTGAAACAGAACTTTGACGCGCTCCGGGAGTTCCACTGGAACGCCCTCTTCATCGGCGTCATGCACTTCATGGACCGGTACAACTATGACCTAGCGCGGGTGCAGCGGTGCTGCATCCACTATGCCACCCCCGACGGCCGGCTGATTCCGTTCTGCAGCTACAACAGCGGCCCGGTGTACCGCGAACAGGTCTGGCGAAAATTTTCGAGGCCTCTCGAGAAAGAGGTGTGAGGGTCACGGGAAGGGCAGCTCGATCCACTCCGCCCCTTCCAGTGCCAGGCGGGCGATGGCCAGGTCCTGGATGGCCAGGCCCGTGGAATCAAAGACCGTGATCTCCTCCGGCCGTTCCCTCCGTTTCTTCCCGATCACCACCTCCCCCAGCGTTCCCGCGATCTGATCCGGCGAGAAGAGCCCCCGGGAAATGGGCACGTTCACCTCGCCGGAGTGGACCGCCTGGACCATGTCGTCCACAAAGACCCTCGCCCGCAGCAGGATCCGGGGATCGAGTTCCTCCTTTCCAGGCGCATCCGCTCCGATGGCGTTGATGTGGGTCCCCTCGTGGATCCATTCGTCCTCCACGAGCGGTTCCCGGGAGGGCGTTGTCGTGATCACCACGTCTGCGTCGCAGGCACGTTCCAGCCCCGCCACCCCCGCATCATAATCGGGGAAACGGGAAGCCATCGCGCCTGCATTCTTCTCCTCCCGGCTCCAGATCCGGATCCCGGTGATCCGGCGAACATCGGCAAGCGCCCTCACCTGAGCCTCCGCCTGGCGTCCGCTCCCGATCACCCCGACCGACACCTCCCTCTTCGGCGAGAGGTACTTCGCCGCCACGGCACCGGCAGCGCCGGTCCGCATATCCGTGAGGCTTGTCGCGTTCAGCACCGCCCGGGGGACACCCGACTCGGGGTCGATCAGGATCATGAGGGCCATCACGGTGGGCAGGCCGTGCTCCCGGTTCTCGGGATGCACGTTCACGATCTTCACCCCGGCAATGTCCAGGGCAGGGAGGTACGCGGGCATGGTGCGGAAGTCCCCCTTCGGGAAGGTGATGTACACCTTCGGGGGCATCTGGACCCTCCCCTCCCCGTGCTCCCGGAAGATGGCCTCAATCGCCCTGTTCACCTCGCGGTACCCCAGCCGCCTCTCGGGCTGTGCGCAGTATCTCATTCTCGGTCACCCTCCCCCTTCGCGTCCTGAACGGTCCAAAAAGCAGGTGCTCCGCCTACTGGTACGTACTGCGGGGATTGCATAAACCTGCCTGAGGGAATTGCCGGGATATGCCCCGAAGAGAGCCAGAATCATTACCGGATTTCTGGAGATCCCGCGAGTCACCGCGGGGGGAACTGTTCCGGCAGAATGTCTCCGGGAATGGAATGAAAAAAAAGGTGAAAGAGATCCGGGAGCGCCAGGCAGCAGGATGCCCCTCACTTCAGGTTGTCGATCTCCTTGAGGGTCCTGTCGGCCAGTTCCTTCATCCTGGCCGAGATCCTTCCCGAGGCCGAGAACTCCACATCCCTCATGGCATTGGCCAGCTCAGCGCCCAGGACGAAGATCGCGTACTTGTGCTCCATCTTGGAACGGTGCAGCTGGGACGGGTCGATCTTCAGGGCATAGTACTGGGTGAACTTCAGCTCGGGGTTGATCCGCTCGAAGTAATCCTTGATCTCCACCATCATCTGGTGGAGGGTGATGAGCTCTTCCTTGTGCAT
>JAJRCY010000040.1 GCA_028678715.1 Methanomicrobiales archaeon
CTTCTCGGTGTACATCTCCTTCACCCCACCAGTGCACGTGCCTTCTCCACGAGATCCGCCCGGATGGTCGAGTACCGGTCCCCGCCGCAGACCATCCCCCGGACCCCAATGATATCAGGGCCGATCCTCTTGAGCAGGGGAATGTCCTCAAACCGCAGCGACCCCGCGAGGGCAGTCTCCAGCCCCAGCCGCCGGTTGCTCGCCGTGAACTCCGAAAGGGCCGCCTCGTCCAGGTAGTCGAAGAGCCGCTTCCCGTCTTTTATCCCGGTATCGATCATCGCCACGTCAGCCCCGCACTCGGCAGCGAGGAGCGCCATCGCCTGGGGCGAGATGGTAGAGAGCCGCGCGTGGTCGGCGTAGGCAGCGATGACCACGGCCCGGGACGGGAACTCCCCCTTCACGCCCCTTACCACGGCCCGGATCAGCTCCCGGGCCCGGTCCTCCCCGTCAAAGAGGAGGCCCACCTTGATGTAGTCCGCCCCGGCGCACGCTGCGCCGTAGGCGGCGAGGGCGGCACCGCCCGGCCGGAAGTCGAAGTCGCCGATCGCGGCGCTGACAGGCTTGTCGGTCAGGTCCCGGATCGCCCGGATCACCCAGGGGAAGTTGGCGCCCAGGGAGCCCTCGGCCGGCCGCTTCACGTCAATGATGTCGGCAGCAAGCGACCGGGCCGCCTCCTCGAGAGTGCTCGGGCTGACGAGCAACCGCATGGATCATCGTGGTACGTAGATCTTAATAGTGGTTGCGACACGGGTGGTTCACGGCGATTTGGGAGAATCACGAAAAATTTCACGTGTGGAATGGTAAAAAACTCCCTATTGTCACGAAGTTCTTTGAAGGGAGGGAGGATTGTGGATTCCTGCAGGGCCGTTCCTGCCCGTCCCTGCAGTACAGGCAGTCCGCCGGGGGAACCTCCATGTGGGTTGAAGGACCACCGTTTCCGGGGACAGAGAAAGGTGATGCTGCATGGGTGATCCGGAGGGGGCGGAGTGGTGCTGCAGGGGAACGGGGGAATCGGTCCTGGGATACTACCGCGAATCCCAGGGAACCTTTGACCGGGCACTCTCCCGGGATCCCGGCCTGCACCGGGCACGGCTCGGGAAAGCCGCAAGCTACGCACGGATGGGATTCTTCGGCAAGGCCCTGGAATGCTGCCAGGAGGTCATCGCCGCCGAGCCGCTCCACACCGATGCCTGGTTCCTCCGTGGCCTGGTCCTGTACCAGATGGGCCGGTACGACGAGGCCATCCCCTGTCTGGACCAGGTGGTCGCCGGCCGGGATGGCCACCTGGAGGCATGGTATGCCCTGGGGAACTGCTTCTACTACCAGGGGGAGTACGACGAGGCGATCCGGTGCTACGACCACATCATCGGCCTTGAGACGGAGTATCCCAAGGCATGGTACAACAAGGGGGTGGCTCTCGCCGACATCCGGAGGTACGAGGAGGCCCTGGCCTGCTACCGCGAATGCGACCGGCTGAACCCCGGAGTCGGGGTGGTATTCACGAACACCGGCGTCGCGCTGGCAGGCCTGGGCCGGTTCGAGGAGGCCGTGGCATCCTTTGACCGGGCCATTACGCTCAATCCCCGGGATATCACGCCGTGGAACAACAAGGCCGCGGCCCTCCGCCGGCTGGGAAGGGACCGCGAGGCCGAAGCCTGCGTGGAGAAGGTGAAGGAGCTCGCAGTCGGGAGACACATCCCCTGGCTCTTCTGAGGGGCGACCAGCCCTTTTCGCGATGATTGATATGCCGGAAGAGCGACCTCTCCCCCATGGAGCTGGTGCTGGCCATGGACCTGATGGGGGGGCAGGTGGTCCACGGGGAGAAAGGGGACCGGGCCTCGTACCGGCCGCTCCGGTCACGCCTTGTCACCACCGCCGATCCCATCCCGGTCATCGGCGAAATCCGGCCCCGTTTCCTGTACCTGGCGGACCTGGACCGGATCGAGGGCAGGGGGTCCCATGACCGGGCCATCCTGGACTTTGCGGGGCTCGTCGACCGGTGCTACGTGGACCGCGGGTGCCGGGATCCCGGCGACTTCCTCCGGCACCCGAGGGTGGTGAACGTGGTGGGCACCGAGACCGCCGGTGCCGACCTCACCCGGTACCGGGGCGGCTACCTGTCGGTGGACATCAAGCACGGCCGGGTCATCCCCTCCGGCCAGGAACCGGTTCCCTTTCTCTGCCGGGTGGCCGAACTCTCCTTTGACGGTTGCATCCTGCTGAACCTGGGGGCCGTGGGGACCGGCCGGGGCCTTCCTCCCGACGTGGAGAAGCTCCGGGCCGCGTACCCGGGCAGGCTCCTCTACGGCGGCGGGATCGCCAGCCCCCGGGACCTGGAGCGGCTGGAGGGGGCAGGGTACGACGGAGCCATCGTGGCCACCGCCCTGCACCGGGGTGCCATCCCCGTCGAATGGATCCGGAGGGGTGCCCGGTGCTGATCACCATCGAGGGCATCGACGGGAGCGGGAAGTCCAGCCTGGTGGAGGGCCTCAAAGGACGGCTCTCCGACCTCTCCCCCCTCTACACCCGGGAGCCCGGTGCCACCTGGGTGGGGGACCAGGTGCGGCGGGCCATCGCCGAGCAGGTGGACCCGGTGACGGAAGCGCTCCTCTTTGCCGCGGACCATGCCGCCCACCTGGCGACCCTTGTCGCCCCGGCGATCCGGGAGGGGCGCATCGTCATCTCGGACCGGTATACGGACAGCCGCTACGCCTACCAGTCGGTGATGCTGGACGGGGTGCTCCCGGAACCCCTGGCCTGGCTCCGGGCGGTTCATGCCGGCTGGACGATCCCGCCCGACTGCACCTTTCTCCTCGTGCTCCCGGTGGAAGCGGCCATGGCGCGCCTCCCGGCCCACCGCACACGGGAGCACTTCGAGGAAGGCGAGGTCCTCTCCCGGGTGCAGCGGCAGTACCTGGCCCTGGCCGAGGAGGAGCCCAGCCGGTTCGTGGTGATCGACGCCCTGGGGGAGAAGGAGGAGATCTGCCGGTTCGTGGCCGACGAGATCAGGACGCTCTCCGGATCGCGACGACCGCGTCACCGATCGTGACCACGTCCACCGCGGTCCCCTCGATGCGGTACGAAAAGACCGGCGTGAAGGACCCGGGCGGAACCGCCACATCCCCGCCACCGATGTGCAGTGTGGCCGGGGGAGCCTCCAGCTGCTCTGGAGGCAGCTGCTTCACCGCCTCCATGAACGCCCCTGCCTGCTTCCGGAGCGCGGGGCCGACGACGGCCCGGTGGAACCGGACCTCCTTCACCACCCGCTCCAGGCGGGGAGCTTCCGTGCGCCACTCCACCGCGGCGTTCAGGGCACGGCCCAGGTCCCCTCCATCGTCGATGGCCTGCGCCCCGTAGATGGTGAGGGAGCCGAAGGGGGCGTTCAGGGCGAGGCCCTGCTCGTGCTTGTACCGGCGCAGCTCGGAGGCGAGCCGGATCAGCCGGCCACCGTCCCGAACGGCAACCGGGTCCGAGAACGGGAACTCTGCCCAGGGCTGACGGTGGACCGAGCCATTCCCGGGGGCCAGGTGGTGATACACCTCGTCGGCAAAGTGGGGGAGGAAGGGGGCCAGCAGCCGGCAGAGGGTATCCAGCGTGACGGCGAGGGCTCTCCCCGCCCCCGCGCGGCCGCTGCCCTTCGCGTAGAGCCTCCCCTTGACGAGCTCGATGTACTCGTCGGCCAGCACGTTCCAGGCAAACTCCCGGATCGCCCGGAGGGCCCGGTCGAACTGGTACTCCTCCATGGCCCGCGTTACCTCGGCCACGGTATCCGAGAGCCGGGAGAGGAGCCACCGGTCGGCGAGGGCGGTGACGGGGGTGGCCTCCGACCGGGCGGCGTCATCCAGCTGGAGGAGGGCGAACCGGGCGATGTTCCAGAGCTTGGTCTGGAACCGGGAGGCGGCCACCACGTCGTTCCAGTTGAACATGATGTCCGAACCCGTGGCGGCGCCGGCGGCCCCCCACTGGCGGAAGGCATCGGCACCGTACTTCACGAGGATCTCCTCCGGGGCGATGATGTTGCCCCGGCTCTTGGACATCTTGAATCCGTCCTCGCCAAGCACCATGCCGTTCACGAGAATGCCGTCCCAGGGCTTCCGGCCCGTGAGGGCCACCGATCGGAGGATCGTGTAGCAGGCCCAGGTCCGGATGATGTCGTGCCCCTGGGGCCGGAGCTGGGCCGGGAAGAACGGCGGTGTGCCCGCCCCGTCCCATCCCGTCACATGGAGGACGGAGATGGAGGAGTCCATCCAGGTGTCCAGCACGTCCTCTTCCCCGACGGCGTCACGGGCCCCGCAGGAGGGGCAGGGCTTCTTCGGCTGCTCTTGCGTGGGATCCACGGGGAGGTCCTCCTCCTCCGGGAGGATCATGGCGTGGCACTTCCGGCAGAACCAGGCGGGAATCGGGGTGGCAAAGATCCGCTGCCGGGAGATGCACCAGTCCCACTCCATCTGGGTGACCCAGTTCTCGAGGCGGATGAGCATGTGCTCCGGGATCCAGGTGATCTCCCGGGCCGCTCTCAGGATCTCGTCGGGCTTCACCCGGACAAACCACTGTCGGCCGGAGAGGATCTCGATGGGGGTCTTGCACCGCCAGCAGGTCCCCACCCGCTGCTCCAGATCCCGCTGCCCCTTCAGGATCCCCTGTTTCTTCATGTCCCCCACAATGGCAGCCCGGGCCTCGTCCACCCGCTTCCCCTCGTAGCCTTTGGCGATCCCGGTCATCCTCCCCTGGCGATCGATGGCCTTCCGGAGGGGGAGGCCGTGCTGCTTCCACCAGTGCACGTCCTGCTTGTCCCCGAAGGTGCAGATCATGACGGCACCGGTGCCGAAAGCGGGGTCCACGGCCTCGTCCCGGATCACCGGCACCTTGTGGCCGAAGAAGGGCACCCGGAGCTTCCTCCCGGAGAGCGGCCGGTAGCGCTCATCCCCCGGGTGGACTGCGACCGCCACACAGGCGGCGAGCAGTTCCGGCCGGGTGGTGGCGATCTCGACCCCGTCAAAGTCAAAGTGGTGGAGGGTGGTCTTCCGGTCGTCATAGGTCACCTCGGCGTAGGCGATGGCCGTCTCGCACCGGGTGCAGAAGTTCACCGGGTGCTCCGACTGGTAGATATAGCCCTTATGGAACATCTGGAGAAACGACCGCTGGGTCTTGGTGTAGTACTCCGGGAGCATCGTGATGTACTCGTGGGACCAGTCGGTGGAGAACCCCAGCCCCCGCATCGTAGACCGCATCAGCGCGATGTTCTTTGCCGTCAGCTCCCGGCACATGCTCCGGAACTCCTCCCGGGAGACGTCGTTTTTGGTGATGTGGTGGGTCTCCTCCACCTTCACCTCGGTGGGCAGGCCGTGGCAGTCCCACCCCTGGGGGAACATGACGTTGTAGCCCCGCATCCGCTTGTACCGGGCAATGAAGTCGATATAACACCAGTTCAGGGCGTTTCCGATGTGGAAGTTGCCGGTGGGGTACGGGGGAGGGGTATCGATAACGTACCTGGGTTTTGGAGAGGCGGGATCAAAATAGTTCTCCTCGTCCCGCCAGTTCCGCTGCCAGCGCCCCTCCACCTCGCCAAAATCGTAGTGTGCGGGGATCTCCGGTGAGTCTGCCATTCTTGCGGCAAGCGTTGTCCCTGTGAGAAAATATACCTCTCGCAAACGATCCCCGCCGGTGGCAGGCCAGGCCTGAACGGTGACCCGAAAGGCTCTTCCATCCCGCCGACCGATCTTTGAGAGGATGCGGGCCGGAATCTGGGTGGCCATTCCTCTCACCATCGCGTTTGTACTGGCGGCTCCCCTCCTCCAGCCCCCCTGGCTCCTCTCCCTCCTGATGCTCCTCTTCTCTGCCCTCCTCTCCCTGATCCGGGGCACGAAATCCGTTTCCATCTCCCTCGCGGCACTGGCCCTTCTCTATGCGACCGGGTGGCTCCCCCTCTTTGTCCTCCTGCAGGCCGTGGCGATCGTCGTATGTGCCGAGGTCGCTTTCAGGGCAACGAGACCCGGGCTCCATCCCTACCTGCTGTACCTGGCGGGCGCCTTCGCCGGCTCGGCGGGGGTGATGCTCTCCCTGGGCCGGTTCGAGCCCCTGATCGGGCTGATCGGCGTCACCGTCGCCGTGATGCTCAAGTCGGCCCTCAAGAACCGCAGCGACGTGCTGATGGTGGAGAGCCTGGGGGTGGCCATGACCATGTACCTCTTCCTGGACCTGGCCTACCAGGTACCGCTCTGGAACCTGGCCTTTGCGGCCTTCGTCGCCTTCTCATTCGGGTACTTTGCCTACCGGCTCCGGGTCGCCGATCTCTCCGGCCTCTTCTCCGGGGCGCTCATCGGCGTGATCCTGATCGTCTTTGCTGACGTCCGGTGGTTCTTTGTCATCCTGGTCTTCATGATGGTGGGATCCGCCACCACCCGCTACCGGTTCGAGTACAAATCCTCCCTCGGGGCCGCCGAGTCCCACGGCGGGGTCCGCGGCTACGTGAACGTCTTCTCCAACCTTCTCGTGGGAACGGCGGCGGCGGTACTGTACGGCCTCACCGGCCATGCCATGTTTGTGGCCCTCTTCCTCGGGTCCGTGGCCTCCGCGGCCGCCGACACGGTGGCAGGGGAGATCGGGATGACGACGAGTGCCCCAGTGCTCATCACGACGATGGAGATCGTCCCCCGGGGCACCAACGGGGGCATCACGCTGGAAGGGGAGATCGCTGCCTGCGTCGGTTCCCTGGCCGTGGCAGGTGCTGCCTGCCTCCTAGGGGTGATCACGGTCCCGATGCTCGGGATCTGCACCCTCGCCGGCTTCATCGGCACCAACATCGACAGCCTGGTGGGCGCGACACTGGAGGATACCGGCCACATCGGGAACGCCGGCACCAACCTGATCGCAACGCTGGGCGGCGGGCTCTTCGCGCTCGTGTTCTTCCTGTGATTGTTCCCCTGGTGGTCACCAGGTGTACAGTTGACCACAGGTCAAAAAAGTTTGAAAGGTCAGGATTCCTTGAATCTCCCGGTCCTCGAGAGGTATTCGAAGACCAGGTGCCTGTTGTCTGAGTTGGTGTAGGTGAACTGCAGGTCATTGAAATAGGCGATGGAATCCTCGTACCCCTTGAGGAGTGCAATCTTGTCCCATATCAGCTTGATCTCGTTCCCGTGGGTGAATTTATTCCCGTCACTCAGCTTCATGACATCGTAATTCGTGTAGAGTGCTCCTGAAGTGAAGTCACACGTGGAGGATGCACCCGCGGTGTAGACGTAGCAGATGAACCAGGCATTCTTTGCATGGTCAAACCCGATGTACGAGGGAGCCGTGGTCTCGATTCCCAGATACCCGTTGTATTCGTTGGATCTCCCGTCGCCGAGGATTCCGACCATCAGGTGGGAGGCATCAGGGAATTCGATGAGGGCCACGCCGTAGCCTTCCCTCATGAGGAGCGCTGCCAGAAGCAGGCTCTTGTCATCGCAATCACCGCGTGTCTCTGCGATGAGTTCGATGGGATATTTCGTCACCCAGATATCCTCGTCATAATGGTAGGGAAATGTCTGCTGGACAAACGAGGCAATCAATTCGGCATATTCATCGCTGTCCAGGTGCTGGGTGTCCCGGATCTTTCTCGTGGTGTTCAGGGTATACAGATAACTGAGTTCCTGGGCAGGATCATTGATGAGGGCGCTGTAATACTCCGTTTTCACGTTCCTCGGCACGAGGGTCATCAGATGGTAGCCCTCCAGTTTCCCCTTGTTTGCGTAATAATCCTGTTCCCGCAGCCGCTGCCGGAACGGCATCTGGTATTTCGCGTCATTGTACGCCGCGGTATTGTAGGGAATTGAGAATTCATATCCCAGTCCCCTGTAGACGAAGTGGTACTTGGCATAGGTGTGGAAGGC